>NZ_JAWLCI010000004.1:0-139506 GCF_041687215.1 Mariniphaga sp. | reverse complement strand
AATTTTAAGAAATGGATAAATCTCTGGTTTTATACCCTGCTTTAAAAAAATTTGAAAATGTTATTGCGTTTACCACCACAAGGCAAACTTTTCCGGAAAATGATATACCACGATTTACCGGGAATCCCGCCCAAAAACCTGATGCAACCCGCAAAATTTTAGCAGATATTTTGGGAATCAACCCCGAACAATTGGTTTTCCCAAGGCAAACCCACACCAGTTGCGTAGCAGAAATTTACGGATTCCCGGAGGAGGAGTTGGGAGAAACCGACGCATTGGTGACCAATCAGTCGGGGATTTGTTTGTGCGTTCAAACTGCCGATTGCGTTCCCATTCTGTTGTTCGACCCAAAACAAAAAGCTGTTGCAGCCATTCATGCCGGCTGGCGCGGTACGGTTAATAATATTGTTGGCAAAGCCGTTCAAAAAATGATTGACTCTTTTGATTCTGCAGCAGAAGATATTCATGCGGTAATTGGCCCTTCCATTGGTCCCGATGTTTACGAAGTGGGGGATGAGGTGGTGGAAGCTGTTCAGAAAAATATTCCCAAATCGGAAAAAACATTACATAAAAATGCATTCGGAAATTTTCATTTTAATTTGTGGGAAGCCAACCGGCAGATTTTACTCCACTGTGGCCTGATTTCGAAGAACATTGAAATCTTTGGAGAATGTACTTTTAATAAAAAAGAAAAATACTTTTCAGCACGCCGGGAGGGAATCGAAACCGGGCGCCTGGTCACAGGAATTATGTTGGTTTAAATCAGCCCTAATAAAAATCCTTAAATTGCATTTCTCTGCTTTCTGTTTTATGCAAAACAACTATCTTCGCATCAATTAATCATTTACAAAAGTTTCGGAAGAAAGAAAACTGTTTCAAATGAAAGAATACAAATTCGCTAACAAGCTGACAGGCTGGGTTGTATTCCTGGTTTCAGCCATTGTTTATTTATTGACTATTGAGCCAACTACCAGTTTCTGGGATTGCGGAGAATTTATAACTACCTCGTTTAAACTTGAAGTTGGGCATCCCCCCGGGGCACCGGTTTTTATGATATTCGGGCGTTTTTTTACCCTTTTTGGTGGCCCTGAAAACGCAGCAAAAATGGTAAACATTATGTCGGCACTGGCCAGTGCATTTACTATTTTATTTTTATTCTGGACCATCACTCACCTGGCATTTAAACTGGTTGCCACCGTTGAAAAAGTTTCAAAAGGAAATATTGTTTCCATTATGGCTGCCGGAGTAGTTGGTTCGCTGGCATACACTTTTTCCGATACATTTTGGTTTTCTGCAGTTGAAGGCGAAGTTTACGGATTTTCGTCCATGCTCACGGCCATTGTTTTCTGGGCCATTTTAAAATGGGAAAATACTGCCGACAAACCATTTGCAAATCGCTGGCTGATATTTATCGCATACATCATTGGTTTGTCAATCGGCGTTCACCTGCTCAATTTGCTTGCCATTCCGGCCATTGTTTTTGTTTATTATTTTAGAAAATATGAAGTAACCCGCAAAGGAATTATTTGGGCACTGGTGGCTTCTGTGGTCCTTTTGGGTGTGGTTATGTATGGAATAATTCCGGGCGTTGTAACCGTAGCCTCCTGGTTCGAGCTGTTGTTTGTGAATACCTTTGGCTTGCCCTTCAAATCTGGAGCTCTGATATATATTGCATTACTCATAGCAGCCATTATTTATGGTATTCAATATACAATGAAGAAAAAAATGGTTTTATGGAATACTATTATTGTAGGAGTTACAGTCATTTTAATTGGATATTCATCTTTTGCACTAATTATTATCCGTTCGGCAGCCGAGCCTCCAATGGATCAGAATAGCCCCAACGACATGTTTTCGTTGCTCTACTACCTGAACCGTGAACAATACGGGCAGCGTCCTCTCTTTTACGGACAATATTACAATTCGCCGCTCAATCCGCAGGAACGTTATAAAGATGGCAAACCCATCTATTCCCAGATTGACGGGAAATACGTGGAAACCGACCGGCGTGTAATTCCAAATTACGATGAAAATTTTAAAACGCTTTTCCCGCGTATGTGGAGTAGCATGGATCCTTCACATGCTCAGGATTATCAGCAGTGGGGGAATATAAAAGGAAGAAGAATTCAGCACAGAAATGAATCGGGTCAAACCGAAACCATTGTAAAACCTACCATGGGTGAAAACCTGAGATTCTTTTTCAGGTACCAGGTGGGGCACATGTACCTCCGTTATTTCATGTGGAATTTTGCTGGCAGACAAAACGATATTCAGGGGCATGGTGGTACTTTATACGGAAACTGGTTGAGCGGTGTGAAGTTTGTTGATGAAATCCGCCTTGGAAGTCAGGATAATCTTCCGGACAGGTTTGCCAACAATAAAGCCCGGAATACCTATTACTTCCTGCCACTTTTACTTGGTTTGCTGGGTGTCTTTTTTCAATATAAAAAGGGAGCCGAAGGCAAAAAAGGTTTGTGGGTGGTATTCCTCATGTTTTTAATGACCGGGCTGGCCATTGTCTTTTATCTGAACCAGTATCCGCATCAACCACGCGAACGAGATTATGCCTATGCCGGTTCTTTCTATGCGTTTGCTATTTGGATTGGGCTTGGTGTGCTGGCTATTTCCGAAGGATTGAAAAAATATTTGCGTGAAACTATTGCCGGTGGAATTGCCGGCCTGGCAACCCTGCTGCTGGTTCCGGGAATTATGGCTGCCGAAAACTGGGATGACCACGATCGTTCCGGGCGTTACACCGCCCGCGATCTGGGAGCAAACTACCTGAAAACCAGTCAGCCAAACGGAATTATTTTTACCAATGGCGACAACGATACTTTCCCGCTTTGGTACAATCAGGAAGTGGAAGGAGTGCGGACTGATGTTCGGGTTTGCAACCTTAGCTACCTGCAAACCGACTGGTACATTAACCAGATGAAGAGAAAAGCATACGAGTCGGATCCAATGCCTTTTTCTATGACAGAAGACCAATACCGGCAGGGAACACGCGATATTGTTTACCTGATGGACAACCCGCGGATTTCAAGAGAAACTATTGGATTGAAGGAAGCTGTTAATTTTTTAGCTGATGATAATCCGGCAACCAAACTCCAGCAGGCTGACAACGCGCCCTATCTTCCCAAAAAAGTTTTGTCTTTTAAAGTGGACAAAGAAGCAGTGATACGAAATAAGGTAGTCAGGCCGCAGGATTGCGACAAAATAGTGGATACAATTACCATTGATCTTTCTGACCGGAATTACCTTCCGAAAGATGAAATGATGATACTTGACCTCCTGGCTACCAACAACTGGGAACGTCCCATCTACTGGGCAATTACTGTGGGAAGCAGTAAATACATGAATCTGCAGGACTATTTTCAGGTGGAAGGATTTGGCTACCGTTTTGTACCAATTAAAGGTGAATCATCTACCGACCGCTTAACGTTCGGAACTGTTGCCACTGACCTGATGTACGACAACATGATGAATAAATTTGAATACGGCAACATGAACGATCCTTCGGTTTATATCGATGAAAATAATTCCCGGATGATGACCAATATCCGGAATAGTTTTAACCGGCTTGCAACCGGATTAATTGCCGAAGGGAAAAATGATTCTGCTATTGCCGTTATCGACAGGTGTTTCGAGTTAATTCCGGAAAATATAGTTCCGTATGAATTCTTCTCGTTGGGGCTGATTGAAAACTATTACATGGCCGGTGCTACGGAAAAAGGAAGGGAAAAATTGCAGGAGGCCTTTGAAACATTTAACGATGAACTGGGTTATTTCCTTTCTTTAAACAGGAAGTTTTTACAAACGCAAAGTATAAACGAAGAAATTCAGCGAAATCTTTTCTACCTCCAGCGTATTGAGCGTATTGCCCGAACACATGGCGATACTGAATTGTCTCAGAAAATCGGAGAGGAAATGCAAAAACATTTTGAAACGTATAACGCTATTTAAAAAATGAACATTCTGGTAATTGGCTCAGGTGGTCGGGAACATGCGTTGGGTTGGAAAATAAAGCAAAGTAAAAAAGCGAAAAACCTTTATTTTGCTCCCGGGAATGCCGGAACTTTAGAGTTTGGTACCAATCTGGAAGTTGGAGTGAGTGATTTTCAGGGCCTGAAAAAAGCAGTGCTCGAAAATGAAATTGACCTGATTGTGGTTGGTCCTGAAGTTCCTCTGGTAGAGGGCATTCACGATTTTTTTGTCGGTGATCCTGAAATAAGAAATGTAAAAGTTGTTGGCCCTAAAAAGACCGGAGCACAGTTGGAAGGCAGCAAAGATTTTGCAAAAGATTTTATGATGCGCCATAATATTCCAACTGCCAGGTACTTTTCTGTTACTAAAAATAATCTGGATGAAGGAATTGAGTTTCTTGGGTCACTAACAGCACCCTATGTTTTAAAAGCCGATGGGCTTGCCGCCGGGAAAGGTGTTTTAATTATTAATGATTTGTCCGAAGCCCAAAACTCCCTTCGCGAAATGTTGGCTGGCAAATTCGGCCAGGCCAGCAAAAAGGTGGTTATCGAAGAATTTTTGAGCGGTGTGGAAGTTTCGGTGTTTGTAATTACCGATGGGAAAGATTATAAACTTTTACCCGAAGCTAAAGATTACAAACGAATTGGTGAGGGCGATACCGGTCTGAACACCGGCGGTATGGGAGCAATTTCTCCCGTTCCGTTTGTTGATGAGGAATTTATAAGTAAAGTGGAATCGCGTATTATCATTCCCACTATCAATGGTTTAAAGGTTGACCAAATTGAATACAATGGTTTTATATTTTTCGGATTAATTAATGTAAATGGCGATCCGTTTGTAATTGAATACAATGTTAGAATGGGCGATCCGGAAACTGAGGCGGTTTTGCTGCGGGTAAAATCCGATTTGGTTGATCTGCTGGAAGGTGCTGCTGATGGAACCCTTTCAGAAAAAGAAGTTGAATTTGAAGAGAGGACGGCTGTTACTGTCATGTTGGTTGCGGGCGGTTATCCGGAAAGTTACGAGAAAGGAAAAGTAATTTCGGGTTTAAACAGGGTTGCAAACAGCACAGTGTTTCATGCAGGAACAAAAATGCAGGAAAACAGCGTGGTTACAAATGGCGGCAGGGTTTTGGCGGTGAGTTCACTGGGAGAAAACATGACGGAAGCTTTGGCAACCTCATACAGAAATGCAGAATTAATTCAGTTTGAAAAAAAATATTACCGTAAAGATTTAGGTTTCGACCTGTAATATGTTACTCAGAACTTTAAAATCGAATCGCGCAGTAAACTTTTTTCTGTTTCCCTTTTTGGGCATTCTTTTTTGGTTGAAAAGCCTGATTTATCCGCGTACCTACACTTTTTACAACGGAGAAGCGGATAATATACTTTACAAACCCATTCATAACCTGACCATCGAAATTCCAATCCTGCAAATTATCATTCCATTTATTCTGATTATTGGAATGGCACTTATTATGCTCCAGTTGAATAACAAATACAACATCATTCGAATAAGGACCATGCTTCCTGCCCCTCTTTTTATTTTAATTGTAAGTGGTTTTTCCGATTTACATACCATGCATCCGGTGTATTTTGCTGCATTTTTTGTGCTACTGGCTATTTACAGGCTTTTCAGTGCATTCGATGAAGTAAAACCCTATTCCCCGGCATTCGATTCCGGCTTTTTTCTGGGAGTTGCATCGCTTTTTTATTTTAATGTTTTTCTTTCCTTTCCTGCCTTTTTAATTGGTTTGGCTGTTCTTTCAAGAGAACCCAAATGGCGCGAATTTATCGTTAATGCTGTTGGTTTTTTCCTGCCGTTTATTTTTGCTTTCAGTTATGTTTTTATTTTAGGAAAGACCCCGGCATTTTTAGAAACGCTCGAAATGAATATTTTAACGCCGGTTGTAAATATTAAATCGAAATTGCCTGTTTTGGTGTATCTGGGATTTTTACTTGTTTTAATTTTGCTCGGAAGTTTAAAATTGCTACACCAGTACGATACCAAAAAAGTAAGCACCCGTAAATATTTTATTGTACTGTTTCTTGTGTTTCTGTTTTTACTGGCCAGCTTTTTACTGATTCCGTCAACTTCAATTGAAATTTTTGTAATTGCTGCCATTCCGTTAACTTTTTTGTTAGCCAACTTTTTTGTTTTTCTGAAAAGCCGGTTTTGGGGAGAATTTTTGTTTTCGTTGCTGTTGATTTCTGTTATAATATTGGAAATTTTAGCCTGACCCCTGAAATGGACAAACAAAAACCAACACTGGCAATTTATGGAAATCAGGATCGCGAAGAATACGAATATCCGTTTTATGTTCACGACCACAACCTTGCGTTCATGGAAAACGGTGAGGTAAAATGGTTTTTGCAGCAGGAACGCATTTCGAGGCGAAAACGCGACAATACTTTTCATATTCACTTAAAAGAAATTCTGAAAGAAAAGAAACTTTTGGCCGGCGATTACGATTTGGTATTTGTTGACAATGTGGTTGGACGAACTTTTCTCACACGCCGGGGAGATGCAAGGTTTGAAGCCCCTCTAAATTTGAACCTGGCAACCGGCCTTGAAAAAGGAAAATGCTGGTGGTTTGGGCAGGAAAAGGAGGCATACGTGCTGAATCACGAACTGGCCCATATTTTTTCCTGCCTTCCGTTTTTCGGAAATTTTAAAGAAAACAGTCTGCTGGTGCACTTCGACGGTGGTGCCAGTTTAAGCAATTTTTCGGCTGCCATTTTTAAAAATGGTAATTTTTCCTGGGTTGAATACCATTGGGAATTAAAACCTTTCAGCACTATTTACAATGCCAATGCACTGGTTTTTTCCATAATTGGTGCAAAGTTGCCAGAGCAAAACGCCGTTCCCGGAAAATTTATGGGATTTGCCGGCTGGGGAACTCCCCGGCAAGAACTGAAGGAATGGCTTTTTCAACAGAATTTTTTTCAGAATATCTGGGGAAAAACTTCACTGTTTTTTAAAGCTGCTAAAAAAGATTTTGGTGTTGAATTAAAATCCTTCAATCAGAAAAATCCTTTTATTCAGGATGTGGCCGCTTCGTTGCAGGAAATTTTTATTGAACAGATTTTGCAAAAATTGCAGGCGTTAAAAGACAAAACGGGAGTTGAAAATCTTTACTACACCGGGGGTTCGGCGCTGAATATTGTAGCAAACACACGAATTGTGGAGAGTGGACTTTTCAAACATGTTTTTATTCCACCCTGCACCGAAGATAGCGGACTTGCCTTAGGCGCTGCAGCTTTTGCCGAATGGAAAAAACACGGCTCGGTGAAAATTCACAGCACCTATCTGAACAATTGGGATATCGAATATTATTTTCCGGAGTACAATCAGGAAACAATTCACAAAGTTGCTGAAATGCTGGTTGCCGGAAAAATAATTGGCGTTTGCAACGGTTTTGGTGAAACCGGGCCGCGTGCATTGGGAAACCGGAGCATCCTGGCAATTGCAGATTCAAAAAATCTGGCCAAAAAAATCAGCATGAACAAAAAAGGTCGCGAGTGGTACCGTCCGCTGGCACCGGTTGCACTAAAGAAAAACACCAGGTATTTTACCGGGAAAACCGAAATTAACCCACTGTCGAAATTCATGTTGCTCGATTTTAAAATTCTTCAGGAAAAACAAAAAGAAATTACCGGCGCTCTGCATGCCGACGGAACAGCCCGCTTTCAAACACTTTTCAAACGCGAAGAAAATCCATTTCTATTCGATTTGCTTAAATACCTTGACCGGGTGCACAAAGTGAAAGCGCTAATCAACACTTCATTCAACCGAAAAGGCGAACCAATTGTACATACTGAGCATGATGCCATAGTTGCAGCAACTGAAATGGAATTGGATGCAGTGGTGGTAAATGGCAAAATTCAGTTTATTTAAACTTAAAACATTTCCGTACTTTTGTCAGCGATTTGTATTGATAAAGAAACAAATGGCAACCATTTTAAATATTGAGACCGCAACAGAAGTTTGTTCCGTTATTTTGGCCCGAAATGGCGAAATTTTAGCTGAAAAAGAGAGCAGTGACGGTTTGAATCACTCGCAATTGTTAACGGTTTTTATCGACGAAATTTTCAGGGAAAACAATTTTAATCCTGCACAACTCGATGCCGTTGCCGTGAGTAAAGGTCCCGGTTCATACACCGGTTTGCGCATTGGAGTTTCGGTAGCCAAAGGACTTTGCTATTCTCTTGGAATTCCCCTGATTGGTATCGGAACCCTTGATGCGTTGGGAAAACATGCTGCAGTTCACAGCAAAAAGTATGTGCCGGATTCAATCGATGCAGCTAATGTTCTTTTCTGTCCCATGATTGATGCCCGCCGCATGGAGGTTTACACTGCGCTCTTTGATACCAGGGGAGAAAATATTGAACTCGTTTCCGCAAAAATAATAGAAGAAAATTCATTCTCAGAATATTTAAACCAACATCCGGTATTGTTTTTCGGGAACGGAGCTGAAAAATGTAAATCGGCATTAACACATGCCAATGCGTTGTTTTTAGGGCCGGTAAAAGCTTCGGCACGGTTTATGATAAAATTAGCTGAGAAAAAATACAACAATAACGATTTTGAGGACGTTGCTTATTTTGAACCGTTTTATTTGAAAAACTTCATTGCAACGGTCGCAAAGAATAAAATTATTTAATGAAACAATTTGGAATCATACTTACATTTCTGCTGGTTTTCTCACTTTCATCAGAAGCCAGAAAAGAAAAGATTTTTTTCAACCTTAAATTTGGCTTTATTAAAGGTGGCGAGGCTGAACTGATTATTTCCGATACCATATTTAACAACAAAAAGGCATTGCATTATTATATGGTTGGCCGCACAACCGGTTTAACTGACAAACTTTTTGGCGTAAATGATATTTACGAAACTACAGTAGATGCAAATACCAGACTGCCGCTAAAATCAATTCGAAATATAAAAGAGGGAAAATACCGCTGGTACAACGAAACACTCTATTTTCACGATAACGATTCTATTTACAGTCAGAAATCAGGAGGGAAAAAAGTGCCTGAAAACCTGGTCGATATCATTTCAGTTTTCTTCTACTTTATTCATAATCATTTGCTTGATGAAATAAAACCTGGATATAGTGTTACCTTCCCAACTTTTCATGCCGATAATATTGATGATATAACTGTAAGATATGTAGGTGATGAAAAGGTTGAAACAAGCCTGGGAAAATTTGACTGCTATGTGCTGGTTCCTTCGGTTGACAAAGGAAAAGTGCTAAAACGTTCCGACGGATTGAAATTTTTCATTTCCAAAGAAACAAATCTTCCGGTTATGCTTGAGTTTGATATGCGAGTGGGAGCCTTGCGTGCCGAGCTTGAAAAGTACCAGATAAACGGAAAAGCACAGGCCGCGCGCTAAAACTTTATTTTTCTTCACCAAAATACCTTCGAATGTGTTCATTTTTAACCGATTTGTTTATTTTTGCAGCGGTTTAAAAAAAGTAAAAGAAAAATTCATGGCATCAACAGCAGATTTTAGAAATGGCATGTGCATCATGTTTAAAGACGATATTTATACCATCGTTCATTTTTTGCATGTAAAACCGGGTAAAGGGCCGGCTTTTGTTCGCACAAAACTGAAAAACGTAAAAACCGGCAGGGTGATTGAAAACACCTTCAATTCAGGAGTGAAAGTAGATGAGGTAAGGGTTGAAAGACGCCAGTACCAGTATTTGTATAAAGACGACATGGGGTTCAATTTTATGAATACGGAGACCTTTGAGCAGATTTCCATTCCGGAAACCATGATAGAAAACAACGACCTGATGAAAGAAGGTCAGATTGTGGAAATTCAGTTTCATGCAGAAACCGAAACGCCTTTAACTGCAGAAATGCCCTCCTTTGTTGAATTGCAGATTACTCAAACCATTGAGGGCGAAAAAGGAAACACAGCCAGCTCCACCGCACTAAAACCGGCAACCCTTGAAACCGGTGCCGAAATTATGGTGCCCATGTTTATTGGAGAAGGCGAAGTAATTAAAGTAGATACCCGCGACCGTTCCTACAGCGAACGGGTGAAATAATAAAATCGCAAATAATACACGAGAATCCGGTTTGAATGTTCAGGCCGGATTTTTTTTATTGCTTTTTCTTCGTATTTAATCAGGCACTTACCCAACCATAGTAAAATTAGCAGATGGTAATATCTGGTTGCATCAAAAACATAAAGTTGTCAATACTTTGGTATTGATAGCAGAAATTTACCTTTTGCTTATAGATTTTACCTTTTGGTAATTGATTGTGTATTACACCTTCTAAATTTGAATAACTAACACAGGTTAGATATACGAGTTGCCGGAACAAACAAATAATACGAGAAATATGAAATTTTTTTTGGAACAGTTTGCAGGTTTATTTTTTCTGTCATTTTTGCTTTTGATGTTAAATACATCAAATGCTCAATCATGGAGTTTTGTAGGTCCAAAAGCATTTTCAGCAGGAGAGGCTTTTAACCAATCTATTACAGTTATTGGAGAAACTCCTTATGTTGCTTATATGGATCGTGCGAACAATGATAAAGCAACTGTAAAGAAATTTGACGGTGAAAATTGGGTGCCTGTTGGAACCGAAGGCTTTACTGAAGGCAAGGTAATTAGCCTTAAACTAAGTGCGTCTGGCGATACTCCATACGTTGCTTTTTGCGATGAAGCCAATGGAAAAAAAGCGTCCGTAATGAAATTCGATGGGGCAGACTGGGTTTATGTTGGCCCGGCAGGTTTTACAGAGAATATAGCCGATGTAGTTAGTTTCGTTATATCCGGCGGCATACCATGGATTGCTTTTTCTGATGCAGTTTATAATAGCAAAATTACAGTTATGAAATATTCCGGAGGATGGACCACAGTTGGGGTTCCGGGTTTTTCTACCGGTTTTATGACCAATGTAATTGCGCTGGACGTTGAAAACGGAATACCTTATGTGGCTTACCGCGACTATGGTGCCAACTACAAAGTAAGTGCAATGAAATTCAATACAGCCAATTCTTCGTGGGAGCTTTTGGGAACTGAAGGTTTTTCCACCAGAACACACGATGCCTACCATTGTATTGCAATTCATAACGGCACACCGTATGTGGCTTCGTGGGGAGAGGATGCAAAAGCCGCGCTATACAAATTTGACGGAACAAATTGGTTGCCAGTGGGTTCTGGGGTGTTTTCAGCAGGTCAGGCCAATTATTTAACGGTTAAAATAGCAAATAACGGCACACCCTACGTTGTATTTTCAGATCACGGACACAGCAAAAAGGCTACTTTGATGAGGTTTACAGAATCGACCTGGGAGATGGTTGGAGAACCAGCATCACAGGGAGAAGCAACTTATACTGATTTTGCTTTTTCTGAAAGTGGAATCCCATATCTGGTTTTTCGTGATGGATATAGTATGAGGCGAACAACTGTTATGAAATATGACTTGACTTCCTCTGTTTCAGAAAAGAAGAAAGATGAAACCAATCTGAAAGTTTATCCCAATCCAGGAAATGGTGCTTTTACATTTGAGCTACCTGAAATGGTGGGAGAAAAAGGGAAACTTGAAGTAACCGACCTTTCCGGAAGGATAATTTTTAATAAGCATATTGTAATTGAAGGCAGAAATAAAGTAACCTTGCCTGTTAAAAAAAGTGGCATTTACAATATGTCCATAATAACAAAAGGATCAAAATTTACTGAGAGTCTGCTAATCAAGGAATAAACTCAACAGTAAAATTGCGGGGATTAAACTGGATTCCGGAAATGCTTTTAAGATTTAGCATTTTGGGTCATTGTAAGTTTTTTCTTCTAATCAATTGGTATAGCATCATTTGCAGGAAGATTGCGTTTTGAGTACAAATCAATGGCTACAATCATGGCCGTATATCCCCAAAACGGAACTGAGAGCTTGTCGGTGTCAAGGAAATTGTTGAGAAACCCATGTATATAATAGGTTACCAGGCCGATTATGGCAGCAAGAACAATTCCCTTCAGCCGGCTGTCTTTCAATCTTGTCCAGGTGTGAATTCCAGTATATAAAACCGTTATCATTAAAATCAAAAAAGTAACCAACCCCAAAACACCTGATTCTGAAAGCGGACCCAAATATTCGCTGTGGGCGTTGCCACCGTCGCCTGCATTGGTGCTGATGATGGTTCGATCTTTTTTAAGCTGATATTTGGCGTACTGAAACATGTAGGTGCCCGGTCCGTAACCAAAAACCGGACGTTCTTCAAACATACGCAGCGCACAACTCCAGCGGTTTAGCCGCTCAAGGTTCGAAGCATCGGTAGAAATATTGGTCATGGATGAAAAATGCTCTGTGAGATTGGAAGACGATTCGTCAGAATTTCGTTCCAAAAACATTACAATTTGAGCCTGAAACGAAAAAATAAGCGCAAGAACAATCACCGCTGTTATAAATATGGGTTGGAACCTGATTTTCAGTTTAATAATTGTCCAAACCACCAATGCAACCATCATACTCAGCCACGCTGCCCGGCTGTAAGAAAGCACAAATGCGATGAATAATATTCCGGAAACAATCCATGCAACAGTTTTTATTTTTTGGGAATATTGCCGGCTAAGGGCGAAAAAAACTGTAAATGGCAAATACATGGCTAGCGCTGCTCCGTATGAAGTATGGTCGTTGTAAAAAGGCACAACCACGTAATGGGCTGCCTGTTTGTTCAGTAAACCATAACCCCAGTGCCTGGAAATAGCATAAAAAATGACCACAAGAAAACCTGCTAAATAGAGCCAAATATATTGTTCCATTGTTTTCCCGTCGGAAAATATTTTGGCCGTTAAAAAAAAGAAAGCCACCAAAAACCAGATGCGGGCCAGTAAAAATTTAAACGAAACCATCGGCATGGAACTTGTCAGACTGGTTATTAATATCCAGAACAGATTCAGGTAAATGGCCAGTGAAATCGGGTGAAGCAGTATTTTCCGGTCAAATGTTCGTTCATGAATAATTTTCAGAAAAAAGAGAACCATGATGCCAACCAAAATCGGTTCGGTGGGTAAAAACATATCAAAACTGAAGCCGGGCATTATTCTGCTTAATTCCACCGAAAGCGGAGCAAAAAAAACGGCAAACCAAATCAGTTTGTCAAACGAAAAAATTACCAAAAGAACTACCCCTAATAAAACAGGCAGCAAATTTGCAATCATCATATCTTTTTTTACCACAAACCAGGCATTCAGCAATATAAATCCTATTGAAACCAGGTAAAAAAGGGTAATTTTTATGGTGTTGTTTTGAATCACCTGTTAATCATTTTTCCGGTAATCGAGCACAAGAAAAACAAGTAAAGCAAGAAACACAGCAGAAATAGTGGAAAAAGCTACAATAATCCAGCGGACTGGATATGATTTTTTATCGGACGGAAAAGGATACTCCACCATATGAGCGTAGGTTATATCTTTTTCGAATTCACTCATATAAATATCACGTGTATTTGAAAGTGAGTCAATAGCATTCACTAAGTTTTCAAATTTTGATTCAAGTATTCGCGTTTGAGAACCATTTTCAGCCAGGTTATTATACAAATCCTGAATTTTTTTTGCATCTGAACCAGACGCCCGGCCACTTGCCAAAGCATTCATATAGCCTTCTGTTACTTTTTCTACCTGGCTCTTAAAATCAAGAATTCCATACTCTTTACGCACAAAATCCAGCTCGGCCACCAACGTGTCCAGCTCTGCTTGCTTTTTTACCAGGTTTTTCCGCGTAATTTCAACCATTTCCCAGTCTTTGGCTTTGTGCATGTTACGCACCTTTTTGTTGTAAAACCGGATGATGGAATCGCACATATTACTGGCCCGGTGTGGATTGTGGTCCATTACAGAAATTTCAACCGTTTCGAATTTGGTTTTACCGGCCTTTACATTTTTATTGTAAATATCGAGCATGTAAGTCATGTAATGCGGGTTGTCACGGTCAATTTTATACACCTGGTCCAGGTCAAATGCATCAAACATTCTGAGTTTTATATCTCTTGAATTAAGAATCTCCAGCATTTGTTCTGTTTCCGACTCTTCGCTTAAAACCCAGATGTTGGTGGGGTAGATACGTGCAGTTGATTTAAATTTTGGCTGAATAAATTTCGGCCCTGAAAAAATTGCCGAAAGCAATACAGCAATTGCCCCAACAATAATAAAATGAAATTTGCGTCTCCAAACCAGTTGGAGCATTCGTTGATTGTCAAAAAAATTATTCATAAATGTGGTTTCAATTTGATCGCAAATATGCAACGAAGCGGATTGATTTTTAGTATTGTTTTTTCTGAAAATGGTATAAAATTAACCAGCAATAATCAGGGAATAATTCTTTTTTCCTTTTTGTGCCAGAATGTATTTTCCTCCGATTAAAAATCCGGAATCAATTTGAAGGGTTTCATTCGAAATCTTTTCCTGGTTGATGCTCAGTCCGTTGCCTTTAATTGTTCTGCGCAATTCACCTTTCGACGGGAAAACTTCGGTTTTTTCAGCCAGCAAATCCACTACGTTAATTCCTTTTTCCAGTTCGGCTTTTGAAATGTGGAATTGCGGAACGCCTTCAAATACCGAAAGGAAGGTTTTTTCATTTAGTTTGCGCAACTGTTCGGCAGTGCCTTTTCCAAAAAGAATTTGCGAGGCTTCCACCGCCATTTCGTAATCTTCTTTCGAATGGACCATGATGGTAACTTCCTCAGCCAGCCTTTTCTGAAGCAAACGTGCATGAGGTGCGATTTTGTGTTCGGAAACCAGCGCATCGATTTCTTCTTTTGGAAGCGCTGTGAAAATTTTTATGTACCGTTCGGCATCCTCGTCCGATGCATTCAACCAGAACTGGTAAAACTGGTAGGGTGTGGTGCGATCCGGGTCGAGCCACACGTTTCCCTGTTCGGTTTTGCCAAACTTGGTACCGTCGGCTTTTGTAATCAGCGGCACGGTAAGGGCAAAAGCTTCGCCGCTTGCTTTTCGGCGAATGAGTTCGGTGCCCGTTGTAATGTTCCCCCACTGATCGGAACCGCCCATCTGCAATTTACAATTCATGTTCTGGTAGAGCCACAAAAAGTCGTAGCCCTGCACCAACTGATAGGTAAACTCGGTGAACGACATGCCTTCTTTAGATTCTGCACTGATTCGTTTTTTCACCGAATCTTTGGCCATCATGTAGTTTACGGTAATATGTTTGCCAATATCGCGAATAAATTCGAGGAATGAAATTTCTTTCATCCAGTCGTAGTTGTTTACCAGCACGGCGGCGTTGGGCGCTTCGGTTTCAAAATCGAGAAATTTGGCCAGTTGTTTTTTAATACATTCCTGGTTGTGCCGAAGTGTGGGTTCGTCGAGCAGGTTGCGCTCTTCCGATTTTCCCGATGGGTCGCCAATCATTCCGGTGGCGCCGCCAATTAAAGCGATGGGTTTGTGCCCTGCCAGTTGGAAATGTTTCAGTACCATAACACCAACCAGGTGACCAATATGCAATGAGTCGGCTGTAGGGTCAATTCCCAGGTAAGCCGAAGTAAGTTCCTTTTCCAGTTGTTCATCTGTTCCGGGCATTACATCGTGTAACATTCCCCGCCATTTAAGTTCTTCTACAAAGTTCATTTTAAGCCGTTTTTAGTGTCTGCAAAACGCCAGACCAAAATGTGGCGCAAAGATAAAAAATGCTGTTAGTAAATGGGAAATTAAATTTTATAAAGCGATGTTTTAACACCCGGATAATTCAAAAATTGGTATTCTCGTTGCTAATTCAAAGCCAGAATGCTTTATCCTTTTAATTGCTGACCTTCAACACATCTTTAATTTGTTCAAAAACATTTTCATCTTTGTCCTTCGTGTTTTCCTCTTCGTCCCAAATTTTTATAAACGGGAAAATGGAAGGGGCCAGTTTTCGAACAGGTTCATAAAGGCGCGATTCAGTTTTAGCTTCCTGCGAAATAATTTCCACATCTTTGTCAATTTTATCGAAAACCAGCAAAATTATACTCAACACCAGCGCCGATCTTAAAATGCCAAATACCAGGCCAGCCATTTTATTCATCACACCAAGCATGGCCACTTCAATCAATTTGTTAACCGAACTGCCCACAATGTGCACCAGAATAACAATAACAATAAAGGTTACAATAAATGAAATGATGTTAAGGTATTCGGTTTCCAGGTTGAAATTTTTGGTCAGAAAATCAGAGGTGATATACGAAAATTCAATAGCGCCCCAAATGCCGAGAATTAAAGCCGCCAGTGATGCGAGTTCCGAAATTAAACCTTTTCGGAATCCGTTAATTGCTGCAAAAAGCAGAAGCAAACCCAGAATAATGTCAATGTAGTTCATTTTCAATTTTGTTTTGGATGAGGTAAAAGTAGGAATTATTTCAGAAAAATGAAGTTTGAACCATTCCGGTTTATTACTTTTGGGCAAAGTTTGAAATTAAAGTATGAAGTTTGATATTAACCAGAAAATATTTGCTGACTTCGAGGCATTTAAATCAACCCTCAAACAGTGGAAAAATAATAGTGAAAAGATTGTTTTCACCAACGGTTGTTTTGATATAATTCATCACGGGCATGTAGATTCGCTCATGAAATCGTCGGAGTATGGGACCCGCCTGATTGTGGGTTTGAATTCGGATGAATCGGTGCGGAAATTAAAAGGGCAGGGGCGCCCGGTATTAAACGTGGAAGCCCGCGCCAATATGCTGGCTGCTTTTGTGTTTGTTGATGCTGTAATTATTTTCCGGGAAGAGACTCCGGCCAAACTCATTTCCCAAATACTCCCGGACGTTTTGTTGAAGGGGAAAGAATATGAACTGCACGAAATAGCCGGACACGAAACAGTTCTGGAAAATGGCGGAATTGTTGAAACCCTTGATCTGGTTTCAGGAATATCAACATCAGAACTAATTGACAGAATAAAAAACCTGGAGTAATGGCCCAGACAAAAACGGTTTTCATTTGCCAGAATTGCGGTGCGCAATCGCCTAAATGGATGGGGAAATGCCTATCGTGCGGTGGATGGAATACGTTTGTTGAGGAAATTGTTGAGAAAAAAAAGCCAGGGCCAGCCGTTGCTGCAAATCTCGCAACCAACCAGCCGCTTACACTTGAGAATATTACCACCGAAAAAATGGAACGCATTCAAGTGGGCATTACTGAGTTTGACCGGGTGCTTGGAGGAGGAATTGTTCCTGGTTCCATTGTTTTGCTGGGCGGCGAACCAGGCATCGGAAAATCGACACTGGTTTTGCAAATGGCGCTGGGTATGAAGGATAAAAAAATTCTGTACGTTTCTGGCGAAGAAAGCTTGCAGCAGATAAAACTTCGGGCCGGAAGATTGGGGATGAACGGCAGCAACTGCCTGTTTTTAAGCGAAACTTCGCTGGAAAATGTACTTGCACAAACCAGCCAGGTGAATCCGCATTTGCTGATAATCGATTCCATTCAAACCCTTTCCACCGAAACCATTGAATCTTCGCCGGGCTCAGTTACCCAGGTACGGGAATGTACTTCGGCCATTCTGAAGTTTGCCAAACAAAACCACGTTGCCGTTATTTTAATTGGTCACATCAACAAAGAGGGCAGCCTTGCCGGGCCAAAAGTTTTGGAACATATTGTTGATTCGGTTCTTCAGTTTGAAGGCGATACCAACTACCTCTACCGCATTTTGCGCGCCAGTAAAAACCGTTTTGGTTCCACCAACGAACTGGGCATTTTTGAAATGCGTGGCGACGGACTGCGCGAAATTCTGAACCCTTCGGAACAACTTATTTCTAAAGTAAGCGACGATGTAAGCGGAACTGCGGTGGCAGCTACCATTGAAGGAATACGGCCATTTCTGATTGAAATCCAGGCGCTTGTGAGTTCGGCAGCTTACGGAACTCCGCAACGTTCTTCCACAGGTTTCGACCTGCGCCGCCTGAACATGTTGCTTGCGGTTTTGGAGAAACGTGCCGGTTTCAAACTGCTTACCAAAGATGTTTTCCTGAATATTGCCGGTGGCTTGCGCATTAACGATCCGGCAACCGATTTGGCCGTAATCTGTTCCATCCTTTCTTCGAATATTGATATAGCCATCGATCATAAAGTTTGTTTTGCCGGCGAAGTGGGCCTTACCGGCGAAATTCGTGGAGTAAACCGTATTGAACAGCGCATTGCTGAAGCGGCCAAACTGGGATTCAAAAAAATATTCATTCCCAAACTGAACAAAGGTTTCGACAGCTCGAAATTCTCTATTGAACTGGAAAAAGTTTCCCGCGTAGAGGAAGTATTCAGAAAAATTTTCGGATAAAATGATGTCATTTGAGAAGTTAATTCAAGAACGCCAAAGTGTGCGCCGATATCAAAACAAACCGGTTGAACGCGAAAAGATTGAAAAACTCATTAAAGCCGTTCATCTGGCGCCTTCGGCCTGCAATTCTCAGCCCTGGAAATTGGTTATTGTAGATGATCCGGAAATTAAAAACGAGGTAGCCAAAGCCACTTTCAACAAAGCAATTTCGTTTAACAGGTTTGCAACAGAAGCACCGGTTATCGCGATATTGGTGATTGAAAAAGCCAAACCAATTGCCCAAATTGGCGGATTCATCAAAAACCAGGAATACCCGCAATACGACATTGGGATTGCTGCTGCTCATTTTTGTTTTCAGGCCGAAGAGCTGGGACTGGGAACCTGCATGATTGGCTGGTTCGATGAAAAGAAAATCCAGCAGTTGCTAAATATTCCGAAAAAACGAAAAATAGGGTTGCTTATAACACTGGGTTATCCGCCAGAAGATTACAAATTGCGCAAAAAAATCCGCAAACCTCTTGATGAAATTTGCGGATTTAATTCATACTGAGCTATTTATTTATGCCAGAAACTGTTTCAGGTAGTTTCTGCTGGTCAGAATAGCAGCTTCAACGTCTTTTGACGAACCTTCATAAGCCTTATCTTCCACCTCAATACAAACCGGTCCGCGGTATTTTACCGAAGTGAGTGCCGAGAAAAAACCACGCCAGTCCACGTCACCCAAGCCGGGGATTTTGGGCGAATGGTAATCCAGCGGATACGCCATAATGCCCACCTCGTTCAGTTTTTCAGGATAAACTTTTACATCTTTCGCATGAACATGGAAAAGTTTGTCTTTAAAATCGTAAATGGGTTTTACTTCGTCCATTTGCATCCAAACCAGGTGCGACGGGTCGTAATTCAGTCCGAAAGCTTCGCTGGGAATGATTTCGAATAGTCGCCGCCAGATTGCCGGTGTGGTAGCCAGGTTTTTCCCACCGGGCCATTCGTCGCGGGTAAAAAGCATGGGGCAGTTTTCAATACCTATTTTTACGTTGTTTTCTTCGGCCACCTTAACAATTCCCGGCCAAACATCTGCAAATTTTTTCAGGTTATCTTCCACACTTTTCACCGGGTCGCGGCCAATGAAAGTGTTCACCACACCAATTCCAAGTCTGGATGCCGTGCGGATAACCTTTTTGATGTGTTCGATGTACACTTCGGCTTGCTTTTCATCTGGGTCGAGTGGGTTCGGATAATATCCCAGCCCTGAAATATAGACGTTGTTTAATGCCAGCGTATTTTGAATCCGGGCTACATCATCTTCACCGGTCTCATCTACATTAATGTGGGTAACCCCGGCATACCGGCGTTCGGCTTTTCCCACCGGCCAGCACATAATTTCCACACACTTAAAGTGGTTTTTTGAGGCAAATTCAATCACCTCATCAAAACTTTTTTCGGCCAGAATGGCGCTTACAAATCCTAAATCTAACATGGTCCTGTAGTTTTAAAATCGTAAATTTTTCAAATATTCTGCACTCGACTGCAAACAACCTATCCCGTCGGGTTCATTGTCGCGTTCCACAAAATAGTGTTTAATACTTTGTTTTTTGGCTTCTTTGAAAATGGGGCCAAAATCGATGATTCCGCGGCCCGGGCAAATAAAATCACCGTCGGGTGCCATATCTTTTACATGAAGAATTGGAATTCTACCTGCATATTTTTTCAGCATTTCCAACGGGTCGCTGCCGCCTTTTTTCACCCAGTAAATGTCCATTTCGCAGTTTACAAACTTCGGGTCGGTGTTTTCCATCAAATAATCGAAAGGCATTCCTTTTTCCATTTCACGGAATTCATTGTCGTGGTTGTGCCACAAAAATTTCAATCCGTGATTTTTAGCCAGCGCTCCCACTTCATTCAACCGTTCAACCGACTTTTTGCAATCTTCGAGGTCAAAAGGAACTTCGCCGTACCAGGGCCAGTAATCGATCACGTATTTTTGTCCAAATGATTTTATCTTGTCGAAGCTATTCTTAAGTTCTTCATTGGTCGAACGAAAACTGACACTCCCGGCAATGGGTTTTATGCCGATTTCTTTACAAAAACTTACAAATTCCTGAGGTGAAGCGGCAAAATTTGTTCCCCCTTCCAGTTCAGAAAAACCGAACTCTACTGCTTTTATCAGCGTGCCTTTCCAGTCGGCTTTCATGGCTTCACCGGCAATTCCTGAAATGAAACCGAATTTTTTGAGTTTACTTTTTCCTTCGGCACTCATGGCCAGTAAAGGATTTGTAAAAATCATTCCGGCAGTTGCTGCCAAACTTGTTTTAATAAAAGTTCTTCTGTTGTTCATGATTTTAATTTTAATTTGGCTTTTTAATTACACTTCCGGCAATTTCCGGGGTTTCCGGTATTCCGGCGTAATATATGCATTGGCCTTTTCGCAGTTTGTAAATCTATTGTTGGCGTCGTCCCATTCCAAAACGGTTTCTCCCACACGGGCGGCAATATTTGCAATATGCACATGAACTGCAGCAGCTCTTCCAATCTCGGGTGGGCATGCCGGTGTTTCTCTTGTTTTAATACATTCCAGAAAATTATCCACATGCTCCCGGTGCGATTCTTTTCCCTGGTCGTAATGAACTTCTTCCGTTTTTGGCGCATTTTTTTGCCCGTCCCATTCCGGATAAAGGTGGTACTTGCTGCGGTCGGCAACCAGCATACCTTTTTCACCGATAAACTGAATTCCATAGGCTGAATCAAATGGTCCCTGCTGAATGCCGGCGGTTAAATCGTAGTTGATTACGAAATCATTTTTCGGGTAAATTACATTCATGGTATCGAAGGTTTCGCGGGCAATAACTTGTTTCGAAAGATTATTGGCATAAGTAACCACTTTTTCAGGTCCTTTTACCACATCTTTTGCCCACAGGCCCATATCGATAAGGTGCACACCCCAGTCAGACATTAGTCCTCCGCCGTAATCCCAGAAATGGCGCCAACTTCCGTGAAAACGAGCCTGATTAAAAGGACGCTCGGGAGCCGGGCCAAGCCACATGTTATAATCAACGCCTTCAGGAACTGGTGAATCTTCAACCAGCGTGGTGCCCAGCCCGTAGTTAAAATTGGCCCAAATGTTTACTTTCCTCAGCGTGCCGATTTCACCCGATTTAATCAAGTCCATCGAATCGATAAACACCTTGCCGTTGCGTTGCTGCTGGCCCACCTGAACAATGCGGTTATATCGTTTGGCTGCTTTCACCATTATATTACATTCGCCAATGGTGTTGGCCATAGGTTTTTCCACATAAACATCCTTTCCGGCACTGCATGCATCAACCATTATCAGACAATGCCAGTGGTCGGGTGTACCAATAATTACCGAGTCAATGTCTTGACGTTCCAACACCTTGCGGTAATCACTCAAAAGTTCGGGCGATTGGTTGTACTTGTTTTTTACTGTTTCTGCCTTTTCGCTGAGCACGTTCTGGTCCACATCGCAAAGCGCCACGCAGTTTACCATCCCAGTGTCGAGATGATGCTGGAGAATTCCGAATCCCATGTTGCGGCAACCAATCAACGCAACATTCACTTTATCGGAGGGTGCGAAATTAGCCGACCAAACTTTTGACGGGATAACTGTTGCAGCACCAATCGCAGTTGCTGCCAGGGCTGAATTTTTAATAAACTTTCTTCTTGATGAATTCATATTAATATGGTTTAGATTTTTTAATCTTTATGATGATTATTCAGGAATAAAAACCCAAACTCCTGAATCCGGAAATTTATCCAAAAAATTATATTGAGCGCCATACGCCTCAATTTCATTGTCATGTATTTCGAGTCCAACCAAAAAGAAACTTCCCTGTTTTCCCAAATGAAAAGGAGAGTAACCTTCTTTTTTCATGCGTTGTAAATATTTTTCAGCATTTTCAGCATTTTCAAAACTACCTCCTATCACGTAAAATTTTGTGGTATCCGGCTCAATGTAATCCGCATAATTCGTTATTAATTCTTCTGTTTTTAAAGTATCAGGTTGTGCCATTACAACAGAGTCGCGGGCAGTTGTGTCAGCAATCTGAACTGGTTGTTTTTCTTTTACAACAGGTCTGATTTTAACTTCCACAGGTTTTTGTGGTTCTTCCTTTTCTTTTTGCAAAAAGTAAATTCCGACGGCAATAATGGGAATCAGCAACAACAAAAACCACATCCAACCCCGGTTCTTTTTTTTGGATGATTTTTCGGATTGCGTTTCTGACGGTTTGTATGAAGCCAAAGGTTCAGGTTCCTTTTTCGCTTCAGGTTTGTCCGTTTCACTTTTATGCAAAACCTCCTCATCTTCAGAAATTCCGACAGGCGCAATGTCTTCAGGTTTTTCATCATGAACTTCCTCCGGTCCTTCTTTAGATGAGATACTGTCAAGCCCAAAAGCATCCGGCAACAAGTTAACTCCTTCTGCTGGTTCAAACTGAATTTCGCGATTTTCATTATAAAACAAAATGCCGGTATTTTCGAGAATTATCTTTTCTCCCTTGTCGAGTTTGTAAAGAATTTCATCTCGTTCTTCCTCTGTTTTCCGCAGTGCTTCCTGAACCGGAATTTGTTCGCTCTGAGCAACAAAACCCGCCAGCAGGCCATCGTTGTTTTTAATTTTTGAAGTGAAGCTGATTTTTTTTGAAGGAGGTTTTATTTCTCCTGTTACTTCATCAATTTGTGCCGGTTTGTATTCTGAAATAAACGCACCAAAACCTGGAATTATAACGGTTTCGTGTTCGGGTAAAAGTTGCTTGATGTATTTGCCTAAATTCATGTAGATTGTTTTATAAGTGTAAAATTAAGAAAACATCTGTTGGGGCAAAGATTAAGTTTTGGGAAAAATTGATTTTACTAAAAAATTCCAATCCTAACCTGCTCATAAATTTTTAATTTTACCGTGAAAATTGAAAAAATGAACAAAAAAATATTGGTTACAGGCGGAACAGGTTACATTGGTTCGCACACAGTTGTTGAATTGCAGGAGTCAGGTTATGAGGTTGTTGTAGTTGATAACCTGTCCAACTCAAGTATGGATGTTCTGGACAACATTGAAAAAATTGCCGGCAAAAAACCGGAGTTTGAAAATTTTGATTTGGCAGATCAGGAAAAAACCGATGTATTTTTTCAACGGAATACCGGAATTGAAGCCATTATTCATTTTGCCGCCTCGAAAGCAGTGGGCGAATCGGTGGAAAAACCACTGCTTTATTACCGGAACAACCTGGTTTCGATGATGAATTTGCTGGAATGTCAGATAAAATATGGCGTTCAACACATGGTTTTTTCAAGTTCGTGCACGGTTTACGGCCAGCCAGAAAAGTTGCCGGTAACTGAAGATACTCCGCGGAAAGACGCCGAATCGCCTTACGGAAATACCAAACGGGTGAATGAAGATATTTTGCGGGATGCAATTATTGCAAACCCTCAATTACGCGGAATTGCATTGCGGTATTTCAATCCCATTGGCGCCCATCCCTCGGCGCTGATTGGCGAACTGCCGCTGGGTGTACCTCAAAACCTGGTGCCATTTATTACCCAAACTGCTGCCGGAATTCGCGAAGAGCTGAAGGTTTTTGGCGATGATTACAATACTCCCGACGGTTCGGCAATTCGCGACTATATTAACGTGGTGGATTTGGCCAAAGCGCATGTGGTGGCCATTGAACGTCTTCTTCAGAAAAAAAACAAACAAAATTACGAAGTTTTCAACCTGGGAACCGGCAACGGAGTTTCTGTTTTGGAAATGGTGAAAGGTTTTGAAAAAGCTACCGGTGTTAAACTGAACTACAAAATTGTTGATCGTCGTGCCGGTGATATCGAAAAAATTTGGGCTGACACCACTTTTGCCAATGAAGAGTTGGGCTGGAAAGCTGAAAAAGACCTTGATGAAACGCTGCGATCAGCATGGGAGTGGGAAAAGCGGGTGCGGGGGATAGAGTAAATAGTTTTCAGTCTCAGTCTCAGTCTCAGTCTCAGTCTCAGTTTTCAGTTTTTCGTCAAATACTTGAAGGTTTTTTGGGAAAAGAAAAGCGATTTATTTTGAATTGCCTATTTTTGGTTCAAACTAAAAATACATTTCAGAATGAAAAAAATCCTAATCACCGGCGGTGCCGGATTTATTGGCTCGCATGTTGTTCGTTTATTTGCAAACAAATATCCTGAATATAAAATTGTTAACCTCGATAAGCTTACCTACGCCGGAAACCTGGCCAATTTAAAAGACATTGAAAACAAGCCGAATTACGAATTTGTAAAAGGCGATATTGTTGATGGCGATTTTATTCTGAAACTGTTCGAAGAAAGGCAGTTCGATGGTGTGATTCACCTGGCAGCAGAGTCACACGTTGACCGCTCCATTTCGAATCCGACTGAATTTGTTTATACCAACGTGATTGGCACCGTGAACCTGCTGAATGCCGCCCGGCACATCTGGAAAAATCCGGAAGAAAATCGGTTTTACCACATTTCCACCGACGAGGTTTACGGTTCGCTTGGCGAGGAGGGTATGTTTACCGAAGAGACACGTTACGATCCGCACAGTCCGTATTCGGCATCCAAAGCCAGCTCCGACCATTTTGTGCGAGCCTATTACGATACTTTCGGAGTGCCGGTAGTTATTTCCAACTGTTCCAACAATTACGGCTCGTTCCAGTTTCCCGAAAAATTGATTCCGCTTTTTATCCATAACATCAAAAACAAAAAACCACTGCCGGTTTACGGCAAAGGCGAAAACGTGCGCGACTGGCTGTGGGTTGTCGATCATGCTCGTGCCATCGATGTTATTTTCCATCAGGGGAAATTGGGCGAAACTTACAACATTGGCGGTTTTAACGAGTGGAAAAACATTGATCTCATCCGTACCATGTGCCGTGTGATGGACAAAAAACTGGGCCGAAAGGAAGGTGAATCGGAAAAGCTCATCACGTATGTGAAAGACCGCGCCGGCCACGATTTGCGTTACGCCATTGATGCCACCAAACTAAAAAATGAACTGGGCTGGGAGCCTTCGCTGCAGTTTGAGGAAGGCATTGAAAAAACCATCGACTGGTACCTGGAAAACAAAGAGTGGCTGAATAATGTAACTTCGGGTGATTATCAGAAATATTATGAGGAACAGTACATCAGGAGGTAGAATCCAATTCATGTTTTATGTATTATAAAACATGAATTATATTTTATGAGTTGCGTTTTCCGTTAAACCGGATTTTGACACAAAATTAATCCATTCCCAGTTCCTTTGCGGGGTCCCAGAAATGTTTTTTGAAGTTTACGATTTGGTCATTTTTTACTTTTATACCTTCATTTTCCAGCAATTCTTTCATGGCGTTGGGTGTGTCGAAGTGATGTTTTCCGGTGAGCAGTCCGTTGCGGTTTACCACACGGTGGGCAGGCACAAACTCGGGGTGACTGTGCGAGGCATTCATGGCCCAGCCTACCATGCGCGCCGAACCGGCAGTGCCCAAATATATGGCAATGGCGCCATAAGAAGTTACCCGGCCCGGTGGAATAAGTTTCACTACTTCGTAAACTTTGCTGAAGAAATCGCTCATCAATTAGATTTTTAGACTTTTTGATATGAGTATTGAGACTCACAATATTTCGTTGTCTTTGAACTCAATACTAAATACTTTGTACTCACTACTAAATTTCCTTCGCACTCCTTCCAAAACTCCGGTATTCGTCTTTTTCAAATTCTATTTCCGGTTCCTGCCAGTCCTTGTCATTCAGCCGAAAAGCCAGGTATTTAATAGGAATTCCGCGGCTCAGCCACTGTTTTTCGTAAAATGTTTTTATGCTGAGGGTATTATTTAGAATGTCCGATTCGTAAAGATTATCGGTTTCTGCCAGTATTTCAAATTTATTTAAATGAACCAGTGCGCTGGAATATGAATACTGGAAATTGCTGTCGGTTTTCAGGTGAATAATACCGTCTTTTTTCAGAAACTGTTTGTATTTTTTTAGAAAAATTGTGGAAGTGAGCCGCTTGCGTGTTTTTTTCATTTGCGGGTCGGGAAACGTAAGCCAGATTTCATCCACTTCATCCGGGCCGAAAAACTGACCAATAATTTCGATGTTGGTGCGCAAAAAACCTACGTTTTTTAATCCCTTTTCCTGAGCAACTTTGGCTCCTTTCCAAAGCCGGGCACCTTTAATATCAACCCCTATAAAGTTTTTAAAAGGATATTTTTCAGCCAGTTCAACCGAGTATTCACCTTTTCCGCAGCCTAGTTCAAGAATAATGGGATTGTCATTCCCAAAAAATTTCTCCCTCCATTTTCCCTTTAGTGGAAAATCATTATTTTTTATGGTATTAAAAGGCGCCTGAACCACGTGTTCAAATGCCTTCATCTCTTCAAATTTAGCCAGCTTATTTTTTCCCACAGCATCTAAATTTTTTCAACCCTGATTCCAAAATCATGAATTCCGGTTAAAATATCTTCACGCATGCCGTGCTGAATTGAAATGGTGTATTCTCCCGAAACCGGGAAAAAAACATCACGGCGGTAAACAGTTTCAAGTGATTTTAATCCCCCAAAACCTTTTCCAATCCACCGGCCTGATGGATCGGCCAAAACTATTTCAAAGGTGTCGCGCAACACTTCGCCTCCGGGTTGCTCAATTTTAACAAACAGCCATAAATTGCTGTATTTATAATTCGTTTCATTTCGAATTTGGATAAGCATGTTGTGGTTTTCACGCGTATTGCTGACCGGAATTTTGAAAACAACCAGCGAATCTTTATGCCATTCAGAATCAGAAATCTCGTGGTATTGGTCAAAAACCCGAGTTGAATCGCACGATGTAAACCCAGCCAGAATAACACTAAAAAGGGAAAACAGAATGATTACTTTTTTCATCGCTTTCTGGGTTTTCTGTTGCGGTTTTGGTTTGGATTCCGGTTGGGTGGACGTCGTTTTTTCTTTCGTTGCTTTCCTTTGGGTTGGTTAAAACGATTTATGTCTTCTTGTCCTACCATATTCAGGAATGTATCTTCAGCTTTTTGAGCAACTTCCATATTTTCAGAAACCAGTTTTTCGGGTTTTTGTCCGGCGCGGTTCATCTTCTGTACTTTTTTTACCGTTCCAACGGGCAGTGCAACAAGTGCCGACGGAGCATCACCCCTTTTGGAATACCAGTAAACACCTTTAAAAATATCTGCTTTTAAAAACTGATATGTTCCAAATTCGGTTTCAAGCGGAATATGGTTGGGCGGAAAATCTTTTTGTGCATCAATGTATGAATCTATTTCAAAGTTTAGGCAGCACTTCAGTTTTCCGCATTGTCCGGCAAGTTTTTGGGGATTAAGTGAGATTTCCTGGTATCGTGCGGCGTTTGTAGTTACCGAAACAAAATTGCAAATCCAGGTAGAGCAGCAAAGTTCGCGTCCGCAGGGACCAATTCCTCCAATACGGGCGGCTTCCTGTCTGGCGCCTATTTGTTTCATTTCCACCCGAATGCGAAAAGTGTCAGCCAAAACTCTTATTAGCTGCCGAAAATCGACCCTGCCATCAGCGATATAATAAAAGATGGCTTTGGTGCGGTCGCCCTGGTATTCCACGTCACCAATTTTCATGTCGAGGTTTAGATCGGAAGCAATTTTTCGCGACTGAATCATGGTCTCATATTCCAGCGAAATGGCCTCCTTCCATTTTTCAATGTCCATTGGTCGGGCGTGACGGTAAATTTTCCTGAACTCGCCATTAATAGTAGTTGCCTTGTATTTTTTAAGTTGAAGGGAAACCAGTTCTCCCGTTAGTGAAACAATTCCAATATCGTGTCCCGGGCTGGCCTCAACAGCCACTAAATCACCAGTTTGCAGTTTAAGCTGATTTACATTCAGGAAAAAATCTTTTCGGGTATTTTTGAAACGCACTTCAACAATATCGTAATTATCATCAATTTCCGAAATATCCTTCATCCAATCGGTAGCATGCAATTTGTCGCAACTGCAATACGTACACGAACAAACTCCCCTTTCTATTGTGTCCACATTCTCCATAAACTGGTTTCAATATGATGCGAAAATTTGAAATTACATTAAATTTTTCGCAAAGCAATGCACAAAAATAATGATAAATAGCAATTTGGTGTTGAAACAGGAATTAAAATGATGTTTTATCGTTTTATAAGCCTCACCATCCTAAGTGCAGTGTCCAGAAAAATAATCCGCGGATTTCCGTTCATCGAAATATGTTTTATTCCCAGTTCGAACTCCCTGGCAAACGGTATAATATTCCGCTCGTTAATAAATGGGGCAAATTTATTACCCCACTCTTTTTCCTCTTCTTTCAAATAAATCAGGTTTGAACGGTTCATGTTCATCATAAAATATTCGCGAATTAGCCGCAGCGCAAAAGAGAAAAAAGCTTTTTGGCGATCACGTCCCAGGGCGGCCATCTCTTCTGCCCACTGGGTGAGTTCGTAAACTTCGCGCATGTAGGCAAATCGCATCATTTCCTGGAATTTGACAAAAAAGTAGGCAGTGCTTTCATCCGGGTTGAGGTACTCCATGGCCGTTATGTAATTTCCGTTGGAAAGCCGCACCACATCTTCAATTTGCTCCGCAGAAAACGTGTTATTAGTTTGCAAAGCCTTGCGCAAGGAATCTTTATCGATAAACGGAACTTTTATTAATTGCGTTCGCGAACGGATGGTGGTAATTACTGCTTCTTCGTCTTCCGTTATAAGCAAAAACAGCGTTTTGCTGGGTGGTTCTTCAATCAGTTTCAGCAGTTTGTTTGAGCAGGCCTGATGCATTTTTTCGGGCAGCCAGATGATCATCACTTTGTATTCGGATTCAAACGATTTCAGGTTCAGCTTACGCATAATAGAGTCGCTTTCCCGCTCGTAAATTAAACCCTGTGCATTTTCATTTTCAATAAATCCAAGCCACTGACTCAGTGTGAAATAAGGAGTATTGTGAATCATCTCCCGCCATTTTGGGAGGAAATCATCGGAAACAGGTTTTTTAATGGTTTTGGTTGGAAAGACCGGAAAAACAAAATGCAAATCGGGGTGTGCCAGTTTTTGGTATTTGCGGCACGATGGACACTCGCCACAGGAATCGTTTTCGCTACGGTTTCGGCACGAAACAAATTGTGCAAAAGCCAGCGCAAGTGCCAGTTTCCCCGTTCCTTCGGGCCCGGTAAACATGAGTGCGTGGCTTATCCGCTCCTCTTTAACCGAATGGATGAGCCGTTCTTTTATCTTTTGCTGGCCTATTACATCTTTGAAAAACATAGGCCCAAAAATAATGCTTTTGGAATGGATTCGGGTATGGATTGCTTCCATTTGTGAAACATTTTTTAATTTGAGGGTTTGATGCCGGCAATGGCATTTTCAGCCAGATTAATTTTTTATCTTTGGTTAAAATTTCAAGAACTCATTAAAAACGAATAAAATGCAAACAATTCACAACTACGATTTTTCAGGAAAAAAGGCGCTTATCCGCGTGGATTTTAACGTGCCGTTAAACGAAAATTTTGAAATTACCGACGATACCCGAATCCAGGCTGCACTTCCAACCATCAAAAAAGTTTTGGAAGAAGGTGGTTCGCCAGTTATAATGTCGCACTTTGGCCGACCAAAAAACGGACCGGAGGACAAGTTTTCCATGCGCCACCTGGTTAGTCATCTAAGTAAATTGCTGGGCGTTGAAGT
Organism: Mariniphaga sp.; assembly: GCF_041687215.1. Lineage (NCBI taxonomy): Bacteria > Pseudomonadati > Bacteroidota > Bacteroidia > Marinilabiliales > Prolixibacteraceae > Mariniphaga > Mariniphaga sp. Next base: position 109,558 of record NZ_JAWLCI010000004.1, on the reverse strand, counting down.
AAAACTGGCGCCTGACTGTGTTGGTGAAGAAGTGAAAAAAATGGCTGCTGCCCTGAAACCAGGAGAAGTTCTAATGCTCGAAAACCTTCGCTTCCATAAAGGTGAAGAAAAAGGTGATGAAGAATTTGCAAAACAATTGGCCCAAAACGGTGACTGCTGGATTAACGATGCTTTCGGAACAGCACACCGTGCGCATGCTTCAACTGCTGTAATCGCCAAATTTTTCCCCAACGATAAAATGTTTGGCTACCTGATTGAAAGCGAAGTGAAAAGCCTCGACAAAGTGGTGAAAAACCCGAAACGCCCGTTTACTGCTATCATGGGGGGAGCCAAGGTTTCTTCCAAAATTACCATCATCGAGAACCTGCTGAGTTCAGTTGACAACTTGATTTTGGGTGGCGGAATGACTTACACTTTTGTGAAAGCCAATGGTGGCGAAGTAGGTGGTTCTATTTGCGAACCCGATTTTTTGGACACTGCCCGCAACATTGAAAAACTGGCTAAAGAAAAGGGTGTGAACCTGATTATGGCAACTGATGTGGTGGCCGCCGACGATTTTAGCGAAAATGCAAATACCAAAATTTTACCGGCCAACGAAATTCCCGAGGGATGGCAGGGCTTGGATGCCGGCCCGGAAAGCATTGCAAAATTTAAGAAAGTGATTGAAAATTCGGCTACCATTTTGTGGAACGGCCCGGTGGGTGTGTTCGAAATGGATAAGTTTGCCGAAGGTTCAAAAGCCGTTGGCGAAGCCATTGTAAAAGCTACTGAAAAAGGCGCTTTCTCGCTGGTTGGCGGAGGCGACTCCGTTGCCTGTGTGAATAAATTCAATTTGACCGATGGCATGTCATACATTTCAACAGCCGGCGGTGCCCTCCTCGAGTACCTCGAAGGAAGAGAACTGCCGGGAGTGGCAGCGGTTAGAGGAGAATAAATTTTCAATAGTGAAAAAAAATACGACCCGGGGTGAAAAACTTCGGGTTTTTTTTATGTTGTGAAATCTTCTAACTTTAACTCAAAATTGAAACGAAAAATGACCAAAAAATCAGCCTTGGTTGAAAAACAATTCTCCCAATTCAACTGTGCCCAAACGGTTTTTAGTTTGTTTGCCAAAGATTTGGGACTGGATGAAAAGACAGCCCTCAAAATTTCCAGTGGATTTGGCGGCGGTATGAACTGCGCTGAAACCTGCGGTGCAGTTACCGGTTCATATATGGTAATTGGCATGAAACACGGGCATTTTACCTCTGATCCGAAGGCTAAAACAAAAACAAAGTTATTGATGAAGCAATTCAATGAAAAATTCAAAGCAGCACATAAATCCCTGATTTGCAAGGAACTTACCGGATACGATATTTCAACTCCTGAAGGTGCAGCGGCTGCAAATGCAGAACGAATACATGACACGAGATGCACCAAATTTATTAAAACAGCATGCGATATTTTGGAGGAAGGGTTTTAAATTTTTTCTTACAGGGATTCAGGATTGTGGGAAAAAAGACCAGGGAAATTTTAAAATAATATTTATGAAATGCAATGTAGGAACAATTGACAGGTTATTGAGAGTTATATTTGGTTTGATAATTGCCATTATTGGTGTTGTGTTCGACAGTTGGTGGGGCCTTTTGGGAATTCCGCTGATAGCAACAGGTTTATTCAGGTTCTGTTTGCTTTACATACCGTTTAATTTTTCTACGGCAAAAAAAGAAGATCAGTAACATTTTATCAGAGTCTCAATAAACGGTTTGAATAAACGTTTTGTAATTTAATTTGTCAAACTTTTTTGGCAGAAACAGATGGTTTGCGAAATTTAACGCCGCTAAAAATTTACAAAAAATGGTGCATAAGAATAACGTGTTCATTAACTGGGCTGTAATCATGCTTTTATTGTGGGGTTGCAACAAAGAAGTAAAAGATCCTAACCTTATGATTCAGAAAGAAATAAACGAAGGCTGGACTTTCCGGCAGGCTGGTGAAGGTGAATGGATGCCAGCCACTGTACCGGGAACTGTTCATACCGATTTAATGGAAAATGGTGTGATTGACGACCCTTATTTCCGGCTCAACGAACTCGATGTGCAGTGGATTGACAAAGTGAACTGGGAATACAAAACCATTTTTTCGGTAGATGAAAATATGCTTGACCGCGACCGTGTCCAACTCGAATTTAAAGGACTTGATACTTATGCAGATGTTTTTTTAAACGGAGAGCAGATTTTGGCTGCTGACAATATGTTTCGTGAATGGCAGGTTGAGGTGAAAGATATTTTAAACGAAGGTGAAAACGAATTGCATTTCCGGTTTCGTTCGCCCATTGCGGAAGGCCTGAAAAAATACGATGCCAACGAATTTGTTTATCCGGGAGCCGAAAACGACCAGGCAGAACGGGGTGAAGTGGAAAGAGCCAAACGCGTGAGCATTTACACCCGAAAAGCGGGCTATCACTATGGCTGGGACTGGGGTCCGCGGCTCGTTACAAGCGGCATCTGGCGACCGGTTTCACTAAATGCCTGGGATGTTGCTCGTATTGAAAATCTGCAAATCATTCAAAATGAAGTTTCTGAACAAAAGGCCACATTTACAGCCGTTTTTGAAATTGAGGCTGAAAAAGAAGGAAAGGCAACCTTGTCAGTTAATAATGACGATGAAATTTTGGCAACAACTTCTGTTCAACTTCAGGAAGGCATTCAGCAGTACGAGGTGGATTTCGAAATTCAGAACCCGCAGCTTTGGTGGTCTAACGGATTGGGCGAAGCGTACCTTTACAACCTGACAGGGGAATTGAAAATAAGGCAGCGATCAATTTTTGAAAATACCCGCATCGGTATCCGCACGCTGGAACTGGTGCGCGAAGAAGATGAATTCGGCACCTCGTTCTATTTTAAACTGAACGGCCACCCTGTATTTATGAAAGGCGCCAACAACATTCCCAATGATATGTTTTTACCGCGGGTGACAGAGGAAAATTACCGAACCATGATTGAAACCGCCAAAAATTCGAACATGAACATGCTGCGTGTTTGGGGCGGCGGCGTTTACGAAGAAGATATTTTTTATGACCTGTGCGACGAAAACGGCATTCTGGTTTGGCAGGATTTTATGTTTGCCTGCGCCATGTTTCCCAACGACGAACCATTTTTGGAAAATATCCGGCACGAAGCCATCGACAATGTAAAACGGTTGCGCAATCACCCGAGTATTGCACTGTGGTGCGGCAACAACGAAATCCTTACCGCCTGGAATACCTGGGGCTGGAAAGGGATTGCTGAAAGGCAGGGCGAAGATGTTCCGGAGAAAGTATGGCAGGCTTACGTTGATATTTTTCACAAAACGTTGCCGGAAGTCGTGGAGGAATTTGACCCTTCACGCAGTTACTGGGGCTCAAGCCCGTCATCAGGTTTGGGTGTTCAGGCCGATTTGGTGAACGGCGACGAACATTACTGGGGCGTTTGGTGGGGCAAAGAGCCTTTTGAAACCTATGCCACGCACCTGGCCCGGTTCATGAGTGAATACGGGTTTCAATCGTTCCCCGAGTTTTCAACTGTTAAGAAATATACCGAACCCGAAGATTTTGATATCTATTCTGAAGTGATGAAATCGCACCAGCGCTCGTCCATTGGCAACGAAACCATCGAATATTATTTGCTGAAGGAATACAGGCGTCCTAAAGATTTTGAATCGTTTCTGTACGTAAATCATGTGTTGCAGGCCGAAGGTATTAAGTTCGGACTGGAAGGTCATCGCCGCGCCATGCCGTTTACGATGGGAAGTTTGTATTGGCAACTGAACGATGTATGGCCTGTGGCCTCGTGGAGTTCTACCGATTATTACCAGAAATGGAAAGCTTTGCAGTATTATGTGAAAAAAGGATTTGAGCATGTTTTGGTCAGCCCATACCAGGATGACCTTAAGTTTAAAGTTGGCATTGTAAACGACCGGCTGGAACAGGTAAGTGCCCAGCTCATTCTGAAAATGATGGATTTCGATGGGCGTGTGATTTGGGAAACAGCATCGCTGGTTGAGATTCCAGCCAACTCAAGTAAAGACTATTTCAACGAAAACAAATTTGAATTTTTGTACCGGAAAGATTCCCGGAACTTGCTTTTTTCGGCCGAACTCATCGAAAACGGAATAACTATTTCCCGGAATTTATACTTTTTCAGGCCGTTTAAGGAGCTCAATGTTCCGAGCCCTGAAGTGGTTTATACCCTTGCAAAAACAGACTCAGGTTTTGATATTGAATTGAAAACCGACAAACTGGCCAAAAATGTTTATTTACAAATTGGAGATGAGGAAGGATTCTTCTCCGACAATTATTTCGATATGTTGCCCGGCGAAAAAGTTACCATCAACCTGAAAACAGATATTTCGGAAGAGAAATTGATTGAATTGCTAACCGTTCGAACGTTGGATGATGCGTTTTAAGTTCGCATAAAATCTTATTTTTGCAGGAAAACCTGATACTATGCCCAAAAAGCTTTCGCTCGAAAAAAAATACATCAAAGTTTTGCTACTGGAAGGCATTCATCCATCTTCAGTAAAGGATTTTGAATCTGCCGGGTACACCAATGTGGAGTACCTCAAAACTGCTCTCGATGGTGAAGAACTCGAACAGAAACTAAAAGACACTCATATTCTGGGAATACGGTCGCGAACGCAGCTTACTCAGCAGGTTTTAAAAAAAACGAAAAAACTTTTTGCCGTGGGTTGTTTTAGTATCGGAACCAATCAGGTTGACCTTCTGGCAGCCAAACAACAAGGTGTTCCGGTATTTAATGCTCCATTTTCCAATACGCGTTCGGTAGCAGAATTGGTGATTGCTGAAATTGTTATGCTGATGCGCGAAGTTCCGGCAAGAAATGCGGCTGCACACCGCGGCGACTGGCTAAAAGCAGTTGGAAATTCCTGTGAAGTTCGTGGGAAAAACCTCGGAATTGTGGGGTACGGGCACATTGGTTCGCAAGTTTCTATTCTGGCCGAAGCCATGGGAATGAATGTTCTCTATTTCGATATTGAAAAGAAACTGAGCCTGGGCAAAGCTTACGCCTGTGAATCGCTCAGCGAACTGCTCAAAAAATCGGATGTGGTAACCCTGCATGTGCCAGAAACTTCGGAAACACGGAACATGATTTCTATTGAGCAGTTTTCACAAATGAAAAAAGGTTCTCTTCTTATCAATGCTTCTCGTGGTTCGGTTGTGGATTACGAAGCGTTAGCTCAGTTTCTTAAAAATGGTCATTTGGCAGGTGCGGCAGCCGATGTTTTTCCCACAGAGCCGGCTTCCAATACTGAGAAATTCAGTTCCCCCTTGCAGGATTTTGATAATGTACTGCTTACTCCGCACATTGGCGGCAGTACGCAGGAAGCGCAGGAAAATATCGGGTTGGAGGTGGCTGAAAAACTCATCCGATACAGCGACAATGGTTCCACAGTTGGTGCAGTCAATTTTCCGCAGGTTTCCATTCAGCCCAACTATGATAAGCAGCGGTTTCTGCACATTCACAAAAACATGCCCGGTTTGCTGAAAGACATCAACTTCGTTTTTACCAACAAGGGAATAAATATTGCCGCACAGTACCTGCAAACCGATGCCGAAATCGGTTATGTAATTATTGATGCCGAATGCAATAACTGTGATAAAATATTGAAGGAACTAAAAGCCATTCCGCATACAATACGGGCGAGGATGCTTTATTAGCCCAAAGGATGGCATCCCTTGACGTTTCTTGTAGCAAACTTGAAATGAAAAGATGGGATGCTATCCGAAAATGTTCAGGAAGTTTTTTTGCAGATTTTAAAAATAAGCTATGGATAGCATCGCTCATAAGCGATGCCATCCGGCGCTCAGATGGATGGCATCTTTTGTTGCTTTCTTGCAATGTTTTGAAATGAATTGATGGGATGCTATCCCTAAATTTTCAGATAACTTTTTCTACCTTTAAAGCAAAAATGCCTGCAAATAAAACAATAATGCCGCTTTTAGGCGGAGCTTACTTCCACATTTTCAATCGGGGTATTAACAGAAACACGATTTTTTTCAAACCTGAAAATTATGACTATTTCCTGTATCTCTGGACGAAGCATCTAAATGATTATGTTGATGTACTTGTCTATTGTTTGCTGCCCAACCATTTTCATTTTCTTATCAAATTATCGGAAAAAATTGTAATTGAAAATCCGGATAATAATGAGACAGAGGAGTTGACTAATGAATCAGAAGTTGGAGCTTTCATCTCAGAAAGATTACGGAGGTTGTTTATTTCTTATTCGCAGGCAATTAATATTAAGGAGAACAGAACTGGAAGCCTGTTTACCCGAAATTTTAAGCGTTTAATGATTGAGGAGGATGAGTATTTGAGGTATTTGTTTTTTTACATCCACTACAACCCTGTTAAACATGGACTTACAAATGATTTTAAAAATTACAAATACAGTTCTTATCAGGCTTATATTAGTAATAAACCAACAAAAATTTCCAAAGAATTAGGACTAGTGCTTTTTGATGGCCTGGAGAATTTTTTGAATTTCCATAATTATTTTCATGAAGAAAAAAGTAGTTTGAATCTAGAGTAAAAAGCTTTAAAGGATGGCATCCCTTGTCGTTTCTTGCAACTGCCTTGAATTAAGATGAAGGGATGCTATCCGTAAATGTCCAGGAGGTATTTTTGCAGAATTTCAAAATAAGTTATGGATAGCATCGCCCCTAAGCGATACCATCCGGCGCCTTGAAGGATGTTATCCGAATTACAGTGATTTTAGCGTTTCCACAAACCCCGGCGCCTTCCGATGTTCTGTTGCCTGCTCAAACGCATAGGCAATTTTCAACAAAACAGGTTCGCTCCATGCCTTGCCAAAAATGGAAATACCGGCAGGCAAACCGTGCACAAACCCCATGGGAACGGTAATGTTCGGGTAACCCGAAATGGCTGCCGGCGCCGAGCTGCTTCCCGAAAAATGGTCGCCGTTAACCCAGTCGATATTCCAGGCCGGGCCGTTTGTTGGGGCAATGATGGCATCCAGCCGGAACTTGTCCATCACTTCATCAATTCCTTCCTTTTGGGTAAATCGTTTGGCTTCTTCCAGTGCTTTCAGGTATTCTTCGCTGGTTAAATCGCCTTTTTCCTGTGCCAGTTCAAAAATTTCCTGACCGAACCAGGGCATCTCTTTTCCGGCATTTCGTTTATTGAATTCAATAAGTTCTTCCAGGCTTTTTACCGGCACGTTCGGATGGCTTTGCAGGTAGTTGTTCAAATCGGTTTTAAATTCGTAGAGCAGAACTTCCCATTCAGCGGCTCCCCATTTTTGCTGATGTTCAAAAGTAACTTCATTGATAACTTCAGCGCCTTTCGACTTCATCACCTCCACAGCCTGCGCAAAAAGTTCGGTTACACCTTTATGAAAACCGGTCATTTGAGTGGCAATGCCAATGCGCATTCCGTTCAGTCCTTCCGGGTTGAGGAATTGCGTGTAGTCAGAAAAAATTTCCCCTTTTTCAATGTGCGTTTTCGCATCGTTTGGGTCAAAACCAGACAGTGCTCCTAACAAAATGGCGGCATCTCTCACCGTGCGGGTCATCGGTCCGGCAGTATCCTGGCTGTGCGCAATGGGAATAATTCCGCTTCGGCTCCACAATCCAAGCGTAGGTTTAAGTCCAACAATTCCATTTACTCCCGACGGGCAGACAATGGAACCGTCGGTTTCGGTGCCAATGCCAAAGGCACACAAATTTGCTGCAACTGCGCTGCCTGTGCCCGAGCTGGAGCCACACGGACTGCGGTCGAGGCAATACGGATTACGCACCTGGCCACCGCGTCCGCTCCACCCACTTGATGAGTTGGTGGAACGGAAATTGGCCCATTCACTCAGGTTGGTTTTTCCGAGCAAAACGGCGCCGGCTTCGCGCAGTTTTTTTAAAATGAACGCATCTTCTTCTGCAACATGGCCTTCCAATGCCAGCGAACCGGCTGTGGTTTGCATTTTGTCACCAGTATCGATGTTGTCTTTTATCATGATTGGTATTCCATGCAACGGTCCAAGCACTTTTCCGTTTTTCCGCTCTTCGTCCAACCTACGGGCAATTTCAAGTGCGTCAGTATTCAGTTCCATCACCGATTTCAGCACAGTGTCAACCTGTTCGATACGGGAAAGATATTTTTGGCAGATTGATTCGGAGGTGAGCTCACCTTTCTGCATTTTTTGCTGCAATTCTTCCACCGTGATTTCATTCAGCTCAAATTCCGAAAAATCGGGTTGGAGTTCGGAGTTTTTATCTGTGGTTTGGCAACTTGCCAGCCCGGTAACTGCAAGTGCTGAACCGCTGAGGGCAGTGGTTTTGAAAAAAGTTCGGCGTTTCATAAAAATGGTTTTTAGCTTCAGGAATTAAAAATAAGGTTTTCCTAACATTTTAGAGCAGAAAAAGAAAGTAAGTTCCAATAAAAGAATCCAACAGGTTTTGGTATTTTTGAATCCTGTAAACCATTTGAATTAAAACAATGGTAAAAAATTTTAAAGACAAGCTCTACGAAATTATTTTTGAAGCCGATACCCGGGCAGGAAAAGCATTTGATGTTGTTTTACTTGTGGTAATTTTGATGAGTGTTGTATTGGTATTGCTTGAAAGTGTGCCGGCCATAAGAAAGAATCATGGCGATACACTGATATTGCTGGAGTGGATAATAACTGTGATTTTTACATTTGAATACATCGTTCGGATACTTGTTGTTAAAAAACCGTGGAAATATATTTTTAGTTTTTACGGAATTATCGATTTTCTGGCGGTTATACCAAGTTATTTGGGATTGATAATAATCAGCTATCAAAGTTTGATGGTAATCAGGGTTTTAAGGCTGTTGCGTGTATTTCGGATACTTAAACTCACCCGCTATACCGCTGCGGGGCGCACTTTGGCAAAAGCCATTTGGAATAGTCGCGAGAAAATAAATGTATTTATATTTTTTGTCATCATTTTGGTAATAATTGTTGGAACTCTAATGTACCTGGTTGAGGGCGAAGCAAGTGGTTTTAACAGTATTCCGGTGAGTATCTACTGGGCCATTGTTACGCTTACAACAGTTGGTTATGGCGATATTAGCCCCATTACGCCATTGGGGCAGTTTCTTGCCAGTTTGGTAATGATTATGGGGTATGCCATAATTGCTGTACCTACCGGAATTGTTACCGCCGAAATGATGCGTCCGTCAACCCAAAGCAATACTCAGGTTTGTTCAATTTGCCTTCACGATAAGCATGATGACGATGCGCTATACTGCAAGAAATGCGGGGAAAAACTTCATCCTGAAAAAAAATCAACCGAATAATTGAATTTTTTGTAACGAATTTCAGACAATAAAGTCTTATTGTCAGCTATAAACAATTCAATAATGTAAACAATGAAAAGGAAAACAATTTTATTGGGATTATTTGTACTGGCTGTATGGGTAATTTCAGGCTGTGCCACCGTGTACAAAACTTCGGAACTGGAAACTTCCGGGGAAAATTACAAAACCATTGCTATTTTGCCATTCGAAGTAACCGTGCAATATAACCGGTTGCCAAAAAATGTTACGTCGGAGCAAATCAGGGAAAATGAATACGAACTTGGGTTTGTTTTTCAAAACCAGATTTACAACCGTTTTTTGCAGAAAAAGCACAAGTTTGCGGTAAATTTTCAGGATGTGGATAAAACCAACATGATGCTCAGACGAAATCAGATTGACATTTACAATCTGGGTGAATTTTCAAAGGATGAACTGGCCAGGTTGCTCGAAGTGGATGAAGTTATTTCTGCCCATGTGATTACATCCAAGCCAATGTCAACCGGAGCTGCACTTGCGGTTGGAATTCTGTTCGACATTTGGGGGCCGACCAACACGGCAGAAGTAACTGTTTCACTGCACAGCGGAAAAAATTCTGAATTATTGTGGAGATTCAATCATGTTTATTCCGGAGGTGTAGGAAGTAGCCCTGAACAGTTGACACATGCCATGATGGGGCCTGTTTCGAGGAAATTCCCATACAAAAGCTAAAAGTTTAAACCGGTTTTACGCCGGTTTTTTTGTTCCATCCGGTTAACAACACATCAACAATTGTGGATATTTATATTTGTTGAAAGGAAAACCAAGTAACATGATTGTTTATTTTTGCCTGTAAAGAAAAAAGTTGGTAAAAATGAAACAATATTTGCATTTACTGGAAACCATTTTGGAGAACGGAGTTGAGAAAACAGACCGCACGGGAACCGGTACAATCAGTGTTTTCGGGCACCAGATGCGGTTTAATTTGAGTGAAGGTTTTCCGGTGGTTACCACCAAAAAGCTGCACCTGAAATCAATTATTCATGAATTGCTGTGGTTTCTGGCCGGAGATACCAACGTGAAATATTTGCAGGATAACGGCGTGCGCATCTGGAACGAATGGGCCGATGAAAACGGCGAACTTGGTCACATCTACGGTTACCAGTGGCGCTCTTGGCCTACCCCCGACGGCAAGCACATCGACCAAATCAGCCAGGTGGTCGATTCCATCAAAAACAATACAGATTCGCGGCGGCATATTGTCAGCGCATGGAATGTGGGCGAACTGGACAAAATGAACCTGCCGCCCTGCCACGTTTTGTTCCAGTTTTACGTGGCCGACGGAAAATTGTCGTGCCAGTTGTACCAGCGCAGTGCCGACGTTTTTCTCGGAGTACCTTTCAATATTGCTTCGTACGCACTGCTGACGTTGATGATGGCTCAGGTAACCGGCCTCAAACCCGGCGATTTTGTGCATACTTTTGGCGATGTACATATCTATTCCAACCACATCGAACAGGTGAAACTGCAGCTCACAAGGGAACCTTTTCCGTTGCCAACCATGAAAATCAATCCAAATGTAAAAAGCATTTTCGATTTTAAGTTTGATGATTTTGAGTTGGAAGGATATCAGGCACATCCACATATAAAAGGGGAAGTGGCCGTGTAGGAAGAAGCTCCAAAAAACAAAATACAAATGACAATTAAATTCCAGTTTTGCAAAATTCAAATCCCAAACTACTTTGATGATAGTTTGATTATTAGAGAATTGATATTTGGAGTTTATTTGAATTTTGAATATTGACCATCGTAATTTACAAGAACTATGATTCATAAAAACATTTCCATCATTGTAGCCATTGCTGAAAACTTCGCCATTGGCAAAAACAACGATTTACTGTTTCATTTACCCAACGACCTGAAACGGTTTAAACAGATTACCACCGGGCACAGCCTGATTATGGGCCGGAACACGTTGTTATCGTTGCCCAAATGGCCGCTGCCCAACCGCCGGCATATTGTTATAACCGACAAACCGGACGATGTTTTTTCGGGGTGCGAAGTGGTTTTTTCTGTTGAAGAAGCCATTGAAAAAGTTAAAGATGAAACGGAATCCTTTGTGATTGGTGGAGGAATGGTTTACCGACAGTTTTATCCACTGGCTGGAAAATTATACCTCACTTTGGTTCATCAGCCTTTCGAGGCCGATGTGTTTTTTCCCGAAATAGATTTTTTGGAATGGAAGGAAGTGGCACGTGAAGATTTATACGATGAAAAAAACGGTTTTCACTATTCCAACTTGAACCTGGTCAGGAAATCATTGGAATAATTCTTTTCTTTGCTGAAAAATTTCTATCGACCATGCTAAAATTCACTGCATTTTTCTGTTTAATGCTGGCAGTAATTCTGGTTGCTGCACAGAATCAGCCGTTGCTGAAGCTCCGCTACGAAGAAAATTATACGCCCACCTACGATGAGGTAATTGAGATGTACCAAAAGCTGGACTCGCATTTTGAGAATGCGGTTTTGCTGGAAAAAGGCCTTACCGATTGCGGGAAACCGCTGCATCTTTTTGTGATAAACAACAGTCCGGAATTTGATGAGGCCAAAATAAGGGAGCAGAGAAAAGCGGTGTTGCTTATAAACAATGGAATTCACCCGGGAGAACCGGCCGGAATTGATGCCAGTCTGCAATTTGCCGACGATATTCTCAGAAATAAGGATGGAATGGCTGAAATCCTTGAAAATGCAGTAATTATTATCATTCCGGTTTACAGCATTGGCGGCCATCTGAACCGGAGCGCATACAACCGCTCAGGACAAACGACGCCTTTCGAAACCGGCTTCCGTGGAAATTATGCCAATCTCGATTTAAACCGCGATTTTACCAAGGCAGATTCTGAAAATGCCCGCAGTTTTTACAAAATTTTCACAGAGTGGAATCCCGATGTTTTTCTGGATACCCACACCACCAACGGCTCCGACCACCAGTACAGCATTACCCTTGTTCAGCCGCCATCGGCAAGGTTTCCCAAAAAAATGGAAACGTACCTGGAACAAACTTTCATTCCCGCACTTTACCGCGAAATGAAAAAGGGTAAATACGAACTGATTCCCTATGTGGATTATTTTTATCATGACCCGAAACACGGAATTGCCCGTTCACTGGAAGGTCCGCGTTATTCGTCGGGTTTTGCTTCCATGTTTCACACCATTGGAATGATGACAGAAAATGAGATTTACAAAGCTTATCCCGACCGGGTGAAATCGTGTTACCAGTTTATTCAGATGCTGGCTGAATACACTTCGGAAAAAAGCAGTGAAATTCAGAAAATCAGGGTCGAAAGCATTCGTGAATCCATGGAATTAACAGAATACCCGATTGGTTTTGAAATGGATTCCACTAAATTTCAGATGATTGAGTTTAAAGGTTACGAGGCTGTTGACGACCAGATTAGCCAGGTTACCGGGTTACCCCGATTTGGATACGATTTGAGTCAACCTTACACCACAACCATTAAATACCTCGATTCCTGGATTCCTGCTGAAACGGTGGAGGTTCCTGAGTTTTATATTCTTCCGCAAAATTACAGGGATGTGATTGAACGGCTCGATTTGCTAAACATCCAGTATTCCCGGCTTCAGAATGATTCTTTGGTGGAAGTTACGGTGGATTACATCGAAGAATTTACCAGTCCGCCACAACCTTACAACGGACATTTTTACCATAGTTCGGTAGTTACCCGAAACGAGTTGCAGAAGATGCAGTATTACAAAGGTGATTTGTTGATTCCGGTTCGGCAGGAGAAAATCAAGTACCTGCTGGAGATGTTCGAACCCAAAGCGGTGGATTCATTCTTTCGCTGGAATTTTTTCGATAATATCCTCGATCAGCGCGAATATTTTTCTTCGTATGGTTTTGAGGAAAATGCCCTGAAATATCTGGAAGAGCATCCGGATTTTAAAGCCCGGTTTCTGGAAGCGCGGCAAAAGAATTCGGTGCTTGCAACCAATCATCGTGCCCAGTTGGCATGGATTTACAACAATTCAGAATGGCTCGAGAAATCGTGGAAACGTTACCCGGTCGGAAGAATTTTCAACTGACTTTTTGTTTTCAGGACAAGAGTTTGCCCAGGTTGTCGAACTTAACGTTGTAATCTTCCATGGCAAGTTTTATTACTTCGTAAGCTTCATCCACTTCATATATCGTGGGAATTTCGGTATAACGGTCTTCACCGGGCATATCTTTGTAGGTGAGGAAATAGTGTTCGAGACGCTGGATAACGATTTTGGGAACTTCGGTAATGTTTTTAAAATGCCCGTAAACCGTGTCGTTCATAAGCACGGCAATAATTTTATCGTCGGCCTGATTGCCGTCAATCATTCGAAATCCTCCAATGGGTCGTGCATTTACCAGCAGATCTCCATGAGCCAGTGTTTTTTCGGTTAGCACACAAATATCGATCGGGTCTCCATCGCCTTCAATATCCTTTTTGCCTGTTTTAATATTGCAAAATTCGCCCACATTTTCTCCACAAAATGTTTGGGGAATGAAGCCGTAAAGTGCTGGAATTACGTTGGAAAACTTTTGCGGACGGTCAACGCGCAGGTAGCCGCTGTCTTTGTCAATTTCGTATTTAACGGTGTCGGTCGAAACCACTTCAATAAAAGCGGTCACCTCCTGGGGTGCGTTCTTGCCAATAAAAACACCGTGCCAGGGATGTGATTTGTAGCGGAGGCCCATCAAACGGCCAATTGGGTCTGAAAGTCTGTCTGCCATTTTTTTTGTTTTTAATTTGGTAGTTCAACCTTTGAAACTGTAAATAGTTCAAAAAAAAGAAAAAATCCGCAGGAATTATTCCCCACGGATTTTTTGGTGACTCATTGAAACTCAGTTAAACAAGTTTTGTTTCCATCCGGTTGCCTGCCTTGTCAACGGCTGCAACCAAAAATTCAGAACTGGTTTTTTCGGTTTCAAAAACAAACGGTTTGCTTTTCAGAAGTTGGGGTGAGTGTTCCACTTTCCCGGCAAGTTGGCCGTCAATCAGCACTTCGTAATGTGAAAGCGGTTCGTCACCGGCATATGCAGTTTGCCATTTTACCAGGTTTTTTCCGTCTTTTTCTTCTTTTTTCAACATGCGCGGACCGGCAATAAATTCCTCTTTTCCCATTTGGAAATAATTGGTTTTGCCATTTTTAACGCCGGCAGCCATCTGTTCAATTTTTACGCGTTCGTCGGCAGTCAGTCCGTCGGGTTCAATCTGGCAGGCATAAAAATTTTGCACCAACTGGCACTTCATCGGGTCGTCGTCGATGTGGCCAATACCAATAATTAAAGTGTGAACGCCTGGTGTGGTGAGCGAGTATTCAACAAGCGGACGGCTTGGTAATCCTGGTTTTCCCACTTCCATATAAACGTGTTCCGGTTTGTTCGACCAGGTAGGTTCTTTGTGGTACAAGGCGGCATCGGCAAAGGTTTTCATACCGATAATACCCATTCCTTTGGCTTCGGCAACCGGAATTACATTGTGCTGCATGTTGAACATCAGCCGGTCGTTGGCGTTGATGGCAATGAGCATTCCCTCCAGAATTCCCCATTCGTCGCGCTGAATCATGTCAATCATGGCTGGCGGATTGTTGTGCCCCGAAAAGCCAATGTGCTTAATTAGCTTTTCATTTTTCGGGTTCATGCCGGTGAGGTTGGTTCCATCGCGCAAATCGCGCAGTGCAACCAGGGCTCCGAAATTTCCGGTGGGGTCGAGAGGAGTTTCCAGGCCTTCATAAAGCACATCAATTTCGGCTTCGTTGTGTAGCGTGTGAATGAGCACCATATCGAGGTAAGCGCCCTCGGGATAATTGCCGCTGCCATCGCCAAAAAGCTGGGTGAGCGAACGTTTTACGTCATCCACTGCGCACTGCACGCTTTCGCCGTTTGACCAGTTTACCACACCTTCCCGCTCAGGCCAGCCGGGTTTTCCCCAGCGCATGCCTGTTTTACTGGTTAGCCAGATGGAATTGCGCAGTTCTTCGTTGTAACTTTCTTCTCCCGGAATCAGGTTCAGTTTTTTGAACGCTTTGTTGAAGTTCAACTGACTGCCGGCATACAGATTTGAAGTATCGAAATAATTGATCCCCAAATCGAATGCTTTCAGAATGATTGGAACCGGATCCAAACCTTCGGCTGTCCATTGAAGCGAAGCCTGGCCTCCCAAACCAAAAGTGGTGACCATAAAGTCGTGTTTCCCAAACTTGCGCTTCATGGGTGCAGGTACCTTTTCTACATTGCAGCTTCCCAGCGACATGGTTGAAACCGCTGCCGTAGTAGCTGCAGTTACTTTAATAAAATTTCTTCTTGAAACGTTGAATTTGTTGTTAGTTGCCATAATTGTAAGTTTTCCATAAAGTTACAAAAATATTCGTGAACTTTAATTTTGTATGATTTACAGGTTAATTTTTTGCAAAACTTATAAATTATTGTGAAGGGTTGTAACCTGAAAGGAATTTGAAGAACCCCTGGCTTTGATTTGATACATTCGGTTTTACAATGTGTTTCCATTCATTAACGCAGGTCAATAATTCCCTTCATTATCCGAATATTTCTGTTATTTTCGCAATTTCTTTATATCTGTTTATTTTATGTGGCTGAAGGTTTCGAGCATTATCCTCAGAAATAAGATACTATTACTTGGCATTTTGGCAGTTATCACGCTTTTTTTTGGTTACCATGCCCGAAAAGTGGAGATGTCTTATGAATATGCCTTAATGCTTCCCCAAAAAGATCAGGCTTTTAAAGACTACCTGGAATTTGTGGAGGTTTTTGGTGAAGAAGGAAACCTTATTATCATCGGAATTCAGGATTCAAATTTTTTTCAGATTGACCGGTTTAATGCCTGGAAAAATTTTTGCACCGAACTTTCTGGTGTAGAAGGCGTTGAAGATTTATTGTCGGTTTCAAATAGTTATAATCTTGCAAAAAATACTTCCGAGCGCAAGTTTGAAATTGAACCGCTTTTTCCAGATTCTATTGACACACAGGAGGAAATTGACCGGCAGGCCGAAATTTTCCGAGGCCTGCCTTTTTACCGGAAACTGGTTTATAATACTGAAAACCACACCTATTTGTTGGCCATTACAGTGAACAAAGATAAAATGCATACGAAAGACCGGGAAAGGATGGTTAAATCCATTCAGAAAATTGCCCGGAATTTCGAAACCAAGCAACAGGTGGATTTGCATTATTCTGGTCTGCCGTATATTCGCGTTGTCAATTCCATTAAAATTAAAAGGGAACTTTACATGTTCAGTGTTTTGGCACTGTTCATTTGTATTGTTGTGTTGTTTTTGTTTTTCCGGTCGTTTAAAGCCGTTTTTTTTCCGGTAATTATTGTTTTAACCGGCGTTGTCTGGGCCATGGGAATGCTGTCGTTGTTCGGGTTTAAAATTACCATTCTTTCCGGAATGATTCCGCCACTTTTAATTGTAATTGGCATTCCCAACAGTATTTATATGTTGAACAAGTTTCATCACGAATACGTTCGCCACGGAAATAAAATAAAAGCATTGCAGCGGGTAATTATTAAAATTGGCAATGCTACATTTTTAACCAACCTGACCACTGCTGCAGGATTTGCTACATTCATTATTGTAAAAAGCGATATTTTAAGGCAGTTTGGAATTGTGGCTTCGTTAAATATTATGGGTTTGTTTGTTTTGTCGTTGCTGTTTATTCCCATAATATTCAGTTTTATTGAACCACCTTCGAGCCGACATGTAAATCACCTGAACAGCAAATTTGTTTCAGGAATCATTCGCAAACTTGTTCTAATTACTGAACACCACAGGAAAATAGTTTATGTTGTTGCGGTTGTAATTTTGGGAATAGGAGTTTACGGAATTACCCTGATGAAAAGTTCTGGATACATGGTTGACGACATTCCTGAGCACGACCCGGTGTATAAAGATTTGAAATTTTTTGAATCGAATTTTGATGGGCTGATGCCTTTGGAAATTATGGTGGACACCAAACGCCCGGGCGGGGTAATGCAACTGGCTACTTTCAACAAAATTGACCAGTTGGAAAATACACTTGCAGAATTTTCCGAACTTTCTCCTCCGCTTTCGTTACTGAACCTGTTAAAATTTTCGAAACAGGCTTTTTATAACGGGCATGAAAATTATTACAGTTTACCCAACAACCGGGAACAGAATTTTATTTTGCAATATGCCCGTATGGGAGAAAACAATGCCGGAATGTTACATTCTTTTATCGACAGTGCAAAGCAGGTTACCCGGATAAGTTTAAGGATGAAAGATGTTGGCACCAAACGTATGGAGGAATTGTATGCCGGATTTATTGCTGACATTGATTCCATTTTTCCCTCCGACAATTTTAATGTAACGGTAACCGGTTCCAGTGTAATATCTTTTAAAGGAACCCAATATTTGCTCAGGAACCTTTTCGCCAGTCTGGGGTTGGCCATTTTGCTCATTTCAATTTTTATGGCTATCATGTTTTCTTCATGGCGAATGGTTATCATGTCGCTTACGCCCAACATAATCCCGCTCATTTTTACAGCAGCCATAATGGGGTATTCAGGCATTCCAATAAAGGCCAGCACAATTTTGGTATTCAGCATTGCATTTGGAATTTCGGTTGACAATACCATTCACTTCCTGGCCAAATACAGGCAGGAATTGATTGCCACCGGCTGGGACATCAGGCGTTCGGTAGTACTTGCATTAAAAGAAACCGGAGTGAGTATGTTATACACTTCGGTGGTGTTGTTTTTTGGTTTCGGTATTTTTTCACTTTCCGGATTTGGCGGAACCGTTGCCATGGGGGTGTTGGTTTCTCTAACTTTGCTTGTAGCGGTAACTTCCAATCTGGTTTTACTGCCATCGTTGCTCACCAGCCTCGACAAGTTAACTACAACCCGTTCATTTGAGGAGCCCCTGCTTCATATTTACGATGAAGAGGAAGATATTGAGCTGGAAGAGTTGAAAATAAAAGATAACAATCAAATCGAATAAGTTATGTTCCCAATTGAAGAGTTGCAGAAAAAAATTGACGAGGAAATTGCCCGCAGGTCAGCCGGATTAAATGACAGACAACCTGCCGAACTTTATGCTCCTATTGATTATTCGCTTGGGGTAGGAGGAAAAAGATTGCGTCCGGTTTTACTTCTGATGGCTTTTAACCTTTTTTCCGATGAAATTGAAAAGGCATTACCTGCCGCAATAGCTGTTGAGGTTTTTCACAATTTTACCTTGCTGCACGACGATATTATGGATAAAGCAGAAGTACGCCGAAACAAACCAACCGTACATTTAAAATTCAGTGAGAACAATGCGATTCTTTCAGGAGATGCCATGGCGTTTCTTTCCTATCAGTATTTACTCGAATGTCGCTCAGAAAGAATGTTTGATGTGGCCAGCCTTTTTACCAAAACTGCACTCGAAGTATGCGAAGGGCAGCAGTACGATATGGATTTTGAAAATCGTCTGGATGTTACTGAAGCAGAATATCTGGAAATGATAAGGTTAAAAACTGCCGTATTGTTAGGTTGTAGTTTGCAGGCCGGCGCGTTGCTGGCAAATTCTGCCGATGAAACGGTACAGCAACTTTACGATTTTGGAATTAACCTTGGAATGGCTTTTCAACTTCAGGACGACTGGTTGGATACATTTGGAGATCAACAAAACTTTGGTAAAAAAATTGGGGGCGATATTTTAGCCAATAAAAAAACATACCTTCTGATAACTGCACTCGAAAAAGCAACTGAAAGCAGTAAAATTACGTTAACAAAATGGTTGAATACTGTTGATTTTAATGCTGAAGAAAAAATTGATTCGGTAACAGAAATTTATAACATGTTGGGTATAAAAGAAATCACCAAAACAAAAATAGAACACTATTTTGGTCGGGCGGCAGAAATTCTTAATCAGCTTCCGGTAAATGATTTAAACAAGAAACACCTTATTGAATTGAGCCGGAATATGTTAGGAAGAAAATCCTAATAAAAAATGGTGTACTTACATTTTACTGTTGAATGAATTTAAACCTTTTATAACTTTGAGGCGCAAAAAAAAAGCGGTATCTTTTGCCGCTCTTCAAATGAATAAAACAGATGAACCAAATTAAAGGAAAAATTATTCAGGTTATCGGCCCTGTGGTTGATGTTAGCTTTGAGAAAGAAGGAAATGAACTTCCTACCATATACGATGCCCTTGAGGTGGTAAGGGAAGGGAAAGATAACCTTGTTGTTGAATGTCAGCAACACATTGGCGAAAATACCATCAGATGTATTGCCATGGACTCAACCGATGGTTTAAAAAGAGGCATGGATGTTATTTCGACCGGTAAACCCATTATTATGCCCAAAGGGGAGAATGCCCTGGGTAGGTTACTGAATGTTACGGGCGATTCGGTTGACGGTTTGGAACAACTCCCCAAAAATGGGTTCAAAATTCATAATGAACCGCCCAGATACGAAGATTTGATTACCGAAACCGAAGTGTTATATACGGGCATAAAAGTTATCGATTTGATTGAGCCCTATGCCAAGGGTGGTAAAATTGGATTGTTTGGCGGAGCCGGTGTGGGGAAAACGGTTTTAATTCAGGAATTAATCAATAATATTGCATTGGCACACAGTGGTTTGTCTGTTTTTGCAGGTGTTGGCGAACGTACCCGCGAAGGAAATGACCTTTTGCGCGAAATGATTGAAGCCAAAATTGTGGATTACGGCGATGAATTCCGCGAGTCAATGGAGAAAGGCAGTTGGGATCTTTCGAAAGTGGATGAGGAGAAACTAAAGAAATCAAAACTTGCTATGGTTTTCGGGCAAATGAATGAACCGCCCGGAGCACGTGCCAGGGTGGCGCTTTCCGGATTGGCCATTGCCGAAAGTTTGCGCGATAGTGGAAAGGAAACAGGAGAAGGTCGCGACATTCTCTTTTTCATTGACAATGTTTTTCGTTTTACGCAAGCCGGTTCAGAGGTTTCGGCACTTTTGGGAAGAATGCCGTCAGCAGTGGGTTATCAGCCTACACTGGCAACCGAAATGGGCATTATGCAGGAACGTATCACTTCAACCAAATTTGGGTCTATTACCTCAGTTCAGGCGGTTTATGTGCCGGCTGACGACCTTACCGACCCGGCTCCGGCAACTACATTTGCCCATCTTGATGCCACAACAGTGCTTAGCCGTAAAATTGTGGAATTGGGAATTTATCCGGCTGTTGATCCGCTCGATTCATCTTCCCGTATTCTTACTTCCGAAATTGTAGGAGAGGAACACTACAATTGTGCACAAAATGTTATTCATCTGCTTCAGCGGTACAAAGAACTGCAGGATATTATTGCCATTTTGGGAATGGATGAACTTTCTGAAGAAGATAAACTGGTGGTTCACAGAGCGCGCCGTGCCCAACGATTCCTTTCGCAGCCGTTTTTTGTGGCTTCGCAGTTTACAGGCCTCGAAGGAAAACTGGTATCTATTGAAGATACCATAAAAGGATTTAATATGATTTTGAGCGGCGAAGTGGACAAGTATCCCGAAAGTGCCTTTAACCTGGTGGGAACTATAGAAGAGGCCATTGAAAAAGGAGACCGTTTGCTGGCCGGCAAGTAATTTTAAAAATTAAGATCATGTTTCTCGAAATCATCACACCCGATAAAAAAATTTACGAGGGAGAAATAAAACGAATCAGGTTACCCGGTAGTAAAGGATTGTTTGAAATTCTGAAAAACCATGCGCCTATTATTTCAACCCTCAGTAAGGGCGTTATCAGGGTTATTGATGAAAAAGACCGCCGGTACACCTTCGAAGTAAGCGGGGGAATTGTTGAAAATAAGGACAATACTGTAATTGTTTTACTGGAATCAGTTTGAAAATTAAATTCCTGATCATACGGTTGAGCTCCATTGGCGATATCGTACTTACATCGCCGGTAGTACGCTGCTTAAAAAAGCAGGTTGAAGGCGCCGAGATCCATTTTGCAACCAAAAAGAAATACCAATCGCTGGTTTCTTCCAGTCCGTATATCGAAAAAGTACACACCCTTTCAGGAAACCTTTCGGAGTTAATTGAACAGCTTAAACAGGAGCAGTTCGATTACATTGTTGATTTGCATCAGAACTTCAGGAGTAATCGCATAAAAAGCAGGATTGGTGTTCCTTCTTTTTCATTCAAAAAACTTAATATCGAAAAATTTCTGCTGGTAAAATTTAAAATTAACCGATTACCCCAAAAACACATTGTTGACAGGTATCTCCAAACGTTATCAGTTTTCGAGGTAAGAAACGATGGGGCAGGCCTCGATTTTTTTATTCCTGAAAATGAGGCATTTAATTTTAAAGATTTGCCAGAAAAATATCAAAACGGGTATGTTGCGTTTGTAATTGCAGGAACCTGGGAAACTAAAAAACTACCGGCTGAAAAAGTAGCTGAAATTTGTAATAACATTTCTTTTCCAGTGATTCTTTTAGGTGGGCAGCTTGAAACGGAGGAAGGGGAGAGAATTGTGGCTTATACAGGTGAAAATGTTTTAAATCTGGCGGGGAAAATTAGTCTGTACAAATCGGCCAGCCTGGTGCGCGATGCCCGCGTGGTATTAGCCAACGACACGGGTCTGATGCACATCGCCGCTGCCTTTAAAAAGAAAATTCTTTCATTTTGGGGAAATACGGTTCCACAGTTCGGAATGTATCCCTACCAGGCGCATCCGGCTTCGGAAATGCTTGAAGTGGAAGGATTAAAATGCCGTCCTTGTTCCAAACTTGGTTACCATTCCTGCCCTAAAAAACATTTTCGCTGCATGGAAGATCAGGATGTTGAACGGGCAGTGCAATGGATTAATCAACATTTTTAGAGTTGATAGAATATATTTCCCCAACCATTTCTGATTCAGTATGCCGTAAGGTTGTGACTGCAGGAGTGAAGCCCGGTCCAATTATCCATTTTGTTTGGTCAGCCAGATCGGGCCTTTTAGTACTTTAACAATAATTTCGAAGTGGAATATCGTTGTATTTTATTGATTATTAGATAAATGGGTTGTGTTGAATTTCAAAATGAAGCTTCATTGTACCCTGAACTTAACAAACCGAAAATTTGTTATTGGAAAAATGGAAAAACCTTTATTTTATGAATCGGACAAAATTTATTTTAACAACCCTCGCATTTTACCCTTTAACGCTTTTGGCGAAAATTCTCCCTAAAACTGCTCTTGGAATCACCAAAGGATTTAAGGTAAATTCTGGAGAAGCCAGATTTGGAGTTCACTATAAAATGAAAGGGGTTACACTAAATACCTTAGATATTAAAATTTCAGGAAAAGACACTGAAAATGATTTGGCTGTTTTTGAACAGACAGGTTTAACGCCAAACGGCGGACCGCCCCTGCACATTCATCCGAATCAGGATGAATGGTTCTATGTGATTGAAGGTGAGTATAAATTTCAGGTTGGCAACGACACATATCAAATGAAAGCCGGAGATATCATCTTTCTTCCGCGAAATATTCAACATGCATTTGTTCAGCTAACCGAAAAGGGAAGAATGATAGTTTCTTATTTACCGGCAGGTAAAATGGAAGATTTTTTTGCAGTAACTGATAAGTGGACTTTGCCGCCAGCAAAAGAAGAAATTGAGCAAGTATTTGCCGACCATGACATGAAAGTGGTTGGACCGCCCTTAATAGTTGATTGAACAATTCGTGCAAAATACAAATACATCATAAGATTGTGGCAATGCTTTTATTGTAAGTAATACCCTGAATTTTTTTGTAGAAATGTTATCCGGTTAGATGAATTTAAGTTTATTAGAAATTGATGTTACCATAGTTAAATCTGACAGAAAGCTGTTTTTAATCTTTCCAGTCCCTCTTCCAGCACACTTCGGGGGCAGCCAATATTCAAACGCAACCATCCGTCGCCACCTGTGCCAAAACGTCCGCCGTTGTTCAGCCCAACTTTTGCTTTTTCCACAGTGAATTTCATAAGCTCTTCGTCATTCATTCCGTAGGCACTGAAATCGAGCCAGATTAAAAAGGTGGCCTCGGGTTTCATCACTTTAACTTTGGGCAAGTGTTGTTTCATGAATTTTTCAAGTAAAAGATAATTTTCCCAAAGGTAATCCATCAACTGTTCGAGCCATTCATCTCCATGATTATAAGCAGCTTCAAGCGCTACTGAACCAAAAATATTTCCCATGCCCAGGTGCCCCACATTTAAAGCCCTTTCATATCTGGCATGCTTTGCTTTTTCTGGTATAATTACCAGCGAAGAAGCCAAACCTGCCACATTAAACGTTTTGCTGGGAGCCATACAAACCACCGAATTTTTAGCCGCTTCCTCCGAGAGGGTAGAGAACGGAATATGAGTATGTCCTTCAAAAATCAAATCGGAATGAATTTCGTCGGAAATAACAGTAATACCGTGTTTAAGACAAATTGCCGAAAGTTCTTCCAACTCGCTGCGGGTCCAAACCATTCCACCCGGGTTTTGCGGATTACACAACAAAAGTAGCTTGGTATTTTTATCAATTTTCGATTTCAAATCGTCAAAATCGAAGGTAAATCTACCATTTTCAATTTTCAGCGGATTTTCAATCAATTTGCGTTTGGTTCCTTTCACACTGTCGAAAAACGGGAAATAAACCGGAGGCTGCACAATCACACTGTCACCGGGTTTCGAAAAGGTTTCAATAGCAATGGTGAGACCGGCAACAACTCCCGGACTAAAGGAAATCCACTCTTTTTTTATCGACCAGTTGTGGCGGCGTTCCATCCAACCAATTATTGCATTGTAATAGGAATCGGGTTTAAATGTATATCCATAAATTTCGTGTTCGGCCCTTTTTTTTATGGCCTCCACAATAAAGTCAGGAGTACGAAAATCGGTATCGGCCACCCACAACGGCAGAACATCGTCAGTTTTAAACATCCACTCTTTTGCATCGTACTTTATGCAGTTGGTTCCACTGCGTGGGATAACTTCATCAAAATTATATTTTTTCATGTTCAGATTTTTTTCAGAGATTTTCGGGCATATCAATTTTTTGCAGAAAATTGTAAGCACTGCTTTTTTCAACCCTAAGCACAAAATTAAAACGATTCAGGTCAAGACAAAGATCAAAATCTTCTTTTGGCGCCCATTCCTGTTTTTCAGCTTCAAAAAAACGTTTTCCCGAGCCTTTTCTGATAATTTCTTTCATTTTGTTGAAATCGTTGGGCAGTCCTTTTAACTCATTTCTGATATACTCGGCGCAAAGTGTATCTTCGTCGGTTGGATATTCACAGGCATAACCCATACAAACCAACGATAAAGTTTCGGGGTTCAGTTTTTTTATGTACCGAATAATAGCATGGGCATTTACAAAGCTGCCTGTAATTATTTCAGGTGCGTGAGCCGCGGCCTCAATGCCTTGCGTTCCCGAGCTGGTGGTGTGTACAATTGTTTTACCTGTTAAATTTGCATGAAGCAATTGAGAAGGTGAATTGCCGAAATCGAATCCGTGCGGTTTCATTTCGTTGCGTTCGCCCATTAACAGAAATTCCGGATTTTTTTCCCTGATTTGATAAGCTTTTTCAATATTTCCTACGGGA
Organism: Mariniphaga sp.; assembly: GCF_041687215.1. Classification (NCBI taxonomy): domain Bacteria; kingdom Pseudomonadati; phylum Bacteroidota; class Bacteroidia; order Marinilabiliales; family Prolixibacteraceae; genus Mariniphaga; species Mariniphaga sp. The sequence continues at coordinate 84,659 of NZ_JAWLCI010000004.1, read as the reverse complement.
ATTATTTTTTCAGCTCCCTTTTCCATGGCAAAGCAAGCGGTGGAAAATGCCCTGAAAACATCTATAATCACGGTTAATCCTGTTGCATCTTTTGCTCCGTCAATCAATTGGAGTATTTGAATGTCCATTTTATCCTTTTTTGCGAAAATAAGTAAAATTAACTTAACATATCTGAAATAATTAAGGCACGATAATTGATAATAACATATTATTAAATGTAATGTATTTACTCACAGCATTTTAAATTATAAATTACATTCAGTTAATATATCTTCCATTAAATTCACAATTATTTGATAAACTTTTAACGTATGTTTTACAGCATATTTTTAAAAACAAACTATGTTTGCACTGTCAATCAAAATTAAACGAAAGACAAAATTTGAAGTCATAGGAAAACAGAAACAATTAAAAAATGTGACTTAAAAACAGTTAAAAAATTAAAATTGAAAAACATGAAAACAATTAATTTAGCTTTTACAGTAGCAGCTTTAGCAGTAGCAACAATTTCCACTGCGGTTGAAAAACCAAAAATGAATGTTGTCCCGATCAATTCAGAGCGGGCAATCGTTTCAGTTACCAACGAAAATCCTGCAATTTTTGAGGTGAGTATTAAAGCCGAAAATGGCGACATGGTTTATTACAAACAAACCAGCGAGCCAGTTACCGATTTCAAACAAATTTACGACTTTAAAGGTTTGGAGGATGGAAAGTACGTTCTGAACCTGAAAGTAAACGACACAAAAGTGATGAACGATTTTCAGGTATCGGGAAGCGGAATTGAAGTTGGAGAATCAAAAGTGCATTTTGCACCTTACTTCGATTTTAAAAACAATGAGTTAAAGCTTTCGTACCTGAATTTTGACCAGGAAAGCATGAAATTGTATTTCTACAATAGCGAAGGCCTGGTTTATGAAACAAAACTGGGAAGAGATTTTAACATTACTTCCGGTTACGATTTGTCAAAGCTTGAAAATGGAAATTACAAGGTAGTTTTAAGTTCATATAACAACGAATTTACTTATAATTTGGTGAAATAAATTGGTTAATGGAAGAAAGGAAAGGCCTTGCATTTGCAGGGCTTTTTTATTAACACCTGTTGAAAAATAGTTCTGAGTTGGTTGAAAATTTCAGAAATTTTTTAACAGGTTTCACCGTTTATATCCGTAACTTATACGTTAATAGTAAATTAATAGAAATGTTAAAAAAACATGTTAAAAAACACATCTAAAAATTTCTTCATACATTTGCAGAAGACATTTTAGTCTTTTTTTAACGAAAATTGAAAACTATGGAAACAAAAGTAAATCAAAATCAGATTGTTATTACAACCGGATCTGAGGATGTGAAACAAAAACTGCCGGTTAATCTTATCCTTTCGCTGGCAGCGGGTGCAATTGCCGGAGTGGCAATTATTTTCGGCCTGTTTTGGGGTGCCGATTTGCTTTTTAGCCTTTAATTGAGGTGACTACTATTTATTAAAAACAATATGATTTGAAGGACTCTGTTACTTGCGGGGTCTTTTTTTTATGCCCCAGTTCAAACCAAAATCAATTTTTAAATACTTTTTGCCTGAAATTTCGCATTTTTGCTGCCGTAAATTTTAAACTGGAAATGAACAACCTTAGCAATGAATTTTCACTTTCAGGTTCTAATTCAGGGCATTGGTAATTCGCGTGTTTTTAAAGATGATAAGATGGAAGTAAAAATTTTAGGCAACAACCATTCGGTATTCAACCAATACCTCGCAGAGATAAGAGATATATCCATTCAGAAAGATCCTTTACGTTTTCGTGAAAATCTTTATCGTTTAGGCGAACTATTTGCTTATGAAATCAGTAAAGATTTGAAATATTCTGTAGCAGATGTAATTACACCTCTGGGCGTTGCCCAAGTGCCCATGCTGGAAAAGCAACCGGTACTTGCTACCATTTTAAGGGCTGGACTCGCCATGCACAACGGGTTATTAAAAATCCTCGACCGGGCTGAAAATTGTTTTATTTCTGCCTATCGGAAATATACTGATAATGGCGGCTTCGAAATAGAATTTGAATACATGGCATCTCCATCACTGGATGGCAAAGTGGTTATTTTATCTGATCCCATGCTTGCATCAGGAAAATCGATGGAAATTGGGTACGAAGCTTTGTTCAGCAAGGGAACGCCGGACCATGTGCACCTGGTTTCAATTATTGCCAGTCAGCAGGGAGTAGATTATATTCTGAAAACCATAAAAGCTGATAATGTAACACTTTGGCTTGGTGCCGTTGATGAAGGGATGACCCCAAAATCATACATTGTTCCGGGGCTTGGCGACGCCGGTGACCTGGCTTATGGTGAAAAAATTGATTCGAAATAGAAGTTTAAAAGTAAACTTCAACATTCACATCGTCGCGGCTAAATCCTTTTTCTTTTAAAATTTCCATGGCATCGAAAATCATATCGCTGTTGCCGCAAAGGTAAAAGCAAGAGTTTTTTTCAAACTGAGCTTCTTTTAAATACCCGGTTAACCTTCCTTTGTAATCGCCACTATCATCACGCGATGTGCATAAAAAGAACCGGTCATTTTCATATTCTTCTCTTTCGTAAGCTTCATTGGCATAGCGAACTCCGTGAATGATTTTGTAATCCAGTTCCGGATAGCTTTTTACCATGCTGTGAAACGGTGCAATGCCGGTTCCGCTGGCAATAAAAATATGTTGGTGTGTTTCCAGTTTTTTGGTATCGAGCGCAAAACGGCCAAAAGGACCATGCACTTCCACCATGTCGCCTTTTTTCAGGTGCTTCAGTTTGGGTGAAAAATATCCGCCTTCAACTTCTTTTACCAAAACATCGAGAAAATCGGCTTCTTCTGCACTGTAAATCGAATATTCGCGACTCTGATAATCTCCGGCAATGGAAAGGGAGATGTGTTGTCCGGCTTCAAATTTAAAACGGCTTTTGGGCAAACGCAGTAAAAAAGTGCTATCGGTTAAATTTTTAATATGTTGTACTTTATAATAATTGGTATCAAGTTGAACTTCTGGCTTCATTTCTATAGTCATTGCTTATAAGAATTTTAAAAGAATGGCAAAAATAGTATCAATTGTCAAATAAAAGACTTTTTGGTATTCTATTTCGCCGGTTATTTTAGAGAATTAACCGATTTTTAACACAATTGTTCGGTCTATTTTGAATAATTTTCAACAAAATTCTGAATTTCAGAAATTAAAAAATTGTAGAAGCCAGAAAAACAAAAAACAAAAAAACATGAAAACTTTAATCGTTTATGCTACCCAACACGGGTGCACCAAAAAAATTTCGGAACAGATGAAAGATTACCTGGGCGGAGATGTCACCCTGGTAAACCTCAGGAATGATTCAGCTCCAATTCTAAAAAATTATGATCGTGTAATTATTGGAGGTTCCATCCATGCAGGGCAAATTCAAAAAAGGGTAAAAGAATTTTGCAGTTCAAATTTGGCAGGGCTTATGCAAAAAGAGCTTGGTTTGTTCATTTGTTGTATGGAAGAAGGCGAAACCGCGCAAAAACAACTGGAAAATGCTTATCCTGAAGAACTGCTTTTAAGCGCAAAAGCCACTGCTTATTTTGGAGGTGCTTTTGATTTTGGACGGATGAATTTTCTCGAACGAATGATTGTGAAGAAGGTTGCTCATGTGAAACAAAGTACCTCAAAAGTTGATTTTGAAGCAGTTCATAATTTTTCAAAACGTATGGATCGCATATTCAATCCGTTCTTATTCCTGGCCTGACCGCTGCTAAAATTCAATAATCCCAGGTTTTCGGGATACTTTCATCTAAGCCGGAATTGATCTGTATTAAATTTAAAAAGGAAAAATACAGTTTAAAAGTTCAGGTAAAAGTCGCGGGTCAGGAATTTGTATTTTTCAGTATAACTATTGGATTCGCTGGAGTGAATAAGGAGGATTTCTTTTTCCGCAGTACCCGGATTTTTTCCAAATTCAAGAAGATAACGATGGGGTGGTTTCAAACCGTTAGGCCGAACTTCAGTTTCCCGGAGCAAATAAAGTCCTTCTTTTTTTGCCAACTGAATTATTTTTTTTGCTTCATTCACTGGCAAAATAACTGCTAGTTTTCCGACGGACGACATGAGTTTTACCGATTTTTCCACCAGTTCTGTGAGTGGTAAAAGATGATTGTGTTTTGCCATGGCCAAATATTCACATTTCGATTTTTGACTGTTGGAAAAGAATGGCGGATTGGAAACAATGAGATCGAACTTTTCGGTACAATGTTGCTGAAACTGCTGAAGGGATTTATTCAATATGGTTATTTTTTCGGACCATGGGGAATTTGTTGCATTTAGGGAAGCTTCATCTGCCGCGTTATTTTCTATTTCAATGCCGGTTATTTTGGTATTTATTTTCGAACGTTGTGCCAGCATAATTGAAATAATACCGGTTCCTGCCCCGATATCCAAAATGGTTTCTGCTTCCGAAACGTCAACCCAGGAACCCAGTAAAACGCCGTCGGTACCTACTTTCATGGCCGTTTGTTCCTGAATGACTTTAAATTGTTTAAACTGAAACCAGTTATTTCTGCCCATGTTAAAATTTTTCGAAAATGCCCAGCCCGAAGAGTGCAAAATCGTACTTCACCGGATCGTTTCGGTCAAATTTACGAAGTGTTTCTGTAACTTCTTCTATCGCCTTCCAATCGTTCTGTTTTCGATTCAGGATTCCAAGTTTCCGGGCTACATTTCCTGTGTGTATATCGAGTGGAAGCATTAGTTCCGATGCAGGAATCCCTTTCCATAATCCGAAATCTACCCCGCAATTGTCGCTTCGTATTAACCACCTCAAAAACATGTTCAGCCTTTTGGCGGAAGCGCCGCGTTCCACGTTTGCTATATGTTTGCGTGTTCGTTCTCCGGGCAGCTCAAAAAATACCTGGTGAAAATAGGAAAGCGCTGATTTTACTGAGTTTTCTTTTCGGAATCCCGTTTCGAAAATTTCCTGAAGGCCACCATGGTTTCGGTAAATATTTTTAAGCGAGCGGACAAAATAGATGCAATCGTCGCCATTAAAAGTTCTGTGCACGAATCTTTTTAGTGAATTCAATTCTGGTTCTGAAGCATTTAAAACAAATTCAAATGGACGGTTATCCATTTTATTCATCAGGTGAAAAGCATTTTTAATAATTGCAGGCCTGCTTCCCCACGAAATGGTGGCGGTTAAAAATGCTGCAATTTCAATATTTTCTTTTTGGCTAAACTGTTTGGGAATCTGAATGGGATCGGTTTCAATAAAAGCCGGACGGTTATATTTCTCCACCTTTTCATCCAGAAATTCCTTAATTTCAGTTTGTTCCATTTGAAGTTTTGAAAAATGTGAGAGGTATTTTTTGTAAAAACATTTTTGCAGAATTCTGGTTTTTCAGGCTAAAACATCATCAATTATACCGTCTTTAATATGTATAATTTTATCAGATCGTTCAGCGAAATGGTCGTCATGTGTTACAATTACAAAGGTTTGTCCAAAATCGTCACGCAGTTGAAAAAGCAGGTCATGCAATTCGTCGCGGTTTGCAGAGTCGAGGTTTCCAGAAGGTTCGTCGGCCAGCACCACCGATGGTTTATTGATAAGTGCCCTTGCAACGGCAACCCGCTGTTTTTCGCCACCCGAAAGTTCAGACGGTTTGTGGTGGATGCGATCTTTTAAACCGAGGTAATCGAGCAACCGGAGCGCTTCTTTTTCGCTTTCTGTTTTTGAACGCCTGGCAATGAATGCCGGAATGCACACATTTTCCAGGGCTGTAAATTCAGGAAGCAGGTGATGAAACTGAAATACAAATCCAATTTCACGGTTTCGGAAAGAAGCCAGGTCTTTTTCAGAAAGTTTTGAAATGTTTTTATTGTTGTAATAAATGGTTCCGCTATCGGGTTTGCTCAGGGTTCCGATAATCTGGAGAAGTGTAGTTTTTCCGGCGCCACTGGCTCCTACAATGGAATAGATTTTCCCGAACGGAATTTCGAGGTTAATGCCTTTTAAAACCTGAAGGGTTCCGAAAGATTTTTTTATGTTTTCGGCTTTTATCAAATTCTGAATGTTTTAATCTTCCGGATGGTCTTTAATTTCTTTTTTGGGTTCCGGGGTTTCTTCCAGTGGTTTCGAAACGTCTTCAAGGTCTTTCCTTATTTGGTTTGTTTCTTTGTCAACCGTGGAGGAAACTTCATCCAAATCATGTTTTATTTTGTTGGTTTCCCGGTTAACAGTTGATTTCACTTCGTTAATATCTCTTTTAATGTCGGAAGTATGTTCATCAAATTCTCGTTTAATTTCGTTGGTGGCTTTTTTAAATTCGCGCATTCCTTTGCCCAGTGTTTTGGCAATGTCGGGAATGGCTTTTGCTCCAAAAAAAAGCAATGCCAGCAACATTACCAACACCAGTTCACCTCCGCTAATGAATAATATATAGCCCATTCTTGTTTTATTTTAGCCCACAAATATACAAATTGACTCTATCATTTAAACATGAACTTTCAATAAAAAAACAATAGCCCTGCAAGGTGCAAGGCTATTGAACTATTATGTTATTTCAGAATAATTATTTACGTTTTGCAACCACTTTTGCCACTTTTTTCTGGAATTCGTAAGCAATTGGTGTTGCAACAAATATGGAAGAATATGTACCTACTACTACTCCCACCAGTAAGGCAAATGTAAATCCGCGAATGGTTGCACCTCCAAACAGGAAGATGGCCAGCAACACAACAAATGTTGAAAGCGATGTGCTGAAAGTACGACGCAAAGTTCCGTTAATGGCTTCATCCACATTCTGTTCGCGTTTACGTTTCGGGTGCAGTTTCAGATATTCCCTGATACGGTCGAAAACTACCACGGTATCGTTAATGGAATAACCCAGCACGGTAAGAATCGCTGCAATAAATGCCTGGTCAATTTCAAGTGAAAATGGCAGCACATTGTAGAGCAATGAGAAAATACCCAAAACAATGAGGGAATCGTGCGCCAATGCTGCCACAGCGCCAAGTCCGAATTGCCAGTTGGTAAAGCGAATCAGAATATAAAGGAAAATGATAACCAGGGCAAAACCGATAGCAATTATTGAATCTTTGCGGATATCATCGGAAATGGTAGGACCTACTTTTTGAGAACTAAGCTGGTAATCGTTGGTAAACTGTTCAAGAGTAACTCCTTGCCCCAACATATCAGCATCCTGAAGGCCTTTCATTAAAAGTTCTTCCACTTCGTTGTCCACATTTTCGCTGTCGTCTTCAATTTTATAGGTTGTAGTAATACGAATCTGGTTATCAGCACCAAAGGTTTTTACTTCGGGAGCTATGCCAAATGGAATGGCCAGTGCTGCCTGAACATCTGCAACCTCCACATCCTGGTCGAGGCGAACTACATAAGTGCGGCCTCCTTTAAAGTCAATACCGTAGTTCAACCCACGTACAGCCAGCGAACCAATGGAAAGCAGAATAAGCGCTCCTGAAACGAAGTAAGCGATTTTTCTTTTTTCCAAAAATTTGATAGAAGTATGACGCAGCCAGCCTTCTGTTATTTTTGATGAGAACAGAATGTTTTTACTGTGCTTCATTTTCCATTCAAAAATAAGGCGGGTAATAAAAATTGCACTAAACAATGAGGTTGCAATACCAATAATAAGTGTTGTGGCAAAACCTTTAATCGGGCCCGAACCAAATACATACAACACAATACCCGTAAGCAATGTGGTTACCTGGCCGTCGATAATGGCCGAATAAGCATTTTTATACCCGTCGGAAATAGCCAGCTTAATACCTTTCCCAGCCCGGAGTTCTTCCTGAACCCTTTCATAAATAAGCACGTTGGCATCAACCGACATACCTATGGTAAGAACAATACCTGCAATACCGGGAAGTGTAAGAGTAGCGCCCAGCGAAGCCAGAATACCAATAATGAAAAACATGTTGGCAATAAGTGCCACGTTGGCCGAAAGACCTGCGTTGCGGCTATAGAAGAAAAGCATGTAAATAAGCACCAGGGCAAAGGCAATCAGAAATGAATACATTCCGCTGTTAATGGCTTCCTGTCCAAGCGATGGTCCAACAATTTCTTCCTGGATAATACGTGCCGGAGCCGGCATTTTACCAGATTTCAGAATGTTGGCAAGGTCTTTTGCTTCTTCAATGCTTTCAAGTCCGGTAATACTTGATCGTCCGCCCGAAATTTCATTTTGAACTGTTGGGAAAGAGCGTACATAACCATCAAGCACAATGGCAATAGATTTACCAATATTTTCTTTGGTAAGCCGTTGCCAGGTTTTTGCGCCTTCGCTGTTCATAGACATCGAAACTTCAGGGTTTGATCCCATCTGGTCGAAATCCTGTCGGGCGTCGGTAATTACATCTCCATCCAGTGGAGCACGTCCGTCACGAGTGTTAGCTTTCAAAGCAATTAGGCGGTAAAAACTACCGTCTTCGTCCACCGAATTTGCCGTCCAGCGAAACATCATATCTCTTGGGAAAATGCTTCTGATTTGTTCTCTGTTCAGATATTCGTTCACTTTGGCCGTATCTCTTGATTGGGCAATCCCAATAGCCGGACCGGGAAATAACTGGCCCTGCTGATCGGTACTTGGATTGAGCACAGCAAACAATGGAAATTCTTTCCGGAAATCTTCCAGGTTGTCCAGGCCAGCTTCGGTTGTATCTGTTCCTGTTTCCAGTTCTGAAAGCAACGAACTTTCTTCGGTGGTATCTTCTTCAGCAACTGCTTCGCTTTCATCTGTTTCTTCTTCTGTAGTTTCTGAAGTGGCAATATTCTCAGCAGTATCGTTGTCAGATTGTAAATCCCTCAGCCTTTCGTTGGCTTGAAGTAAGTAAGGATAAACTTCCTGGTTTTCGTATGTTTCCCAAAATTCGAGCATTGCAGTTCCTTGCAAAAGCGAACGAACCCTGTTCTGGTCTTTCACACCGGGTAGTTCAACCAAAATGCGTCCTTTTGTTTGCAGTTGCTGAATATTGGGTTGTGCAACTCCAAACCGGTCTATACGTGTGCGAATAATGTTAAAAGCATTGTCAATGGCTGCATCGGTTTCCTGCCTGATAACATCCAGAACTTCTGCATTTGTTGTGTTGATGTTAATTTTGTCGCGCAGTTCAAGCGTAAGAAAAATAGAAGCCAAACGTGCATTGGGATCAATTTCCTGAAATGCCTGTCCAAACAGCGACACAAAATCCTCCTGACTTCCACGCTGCATTTCTCTGGCGCGTTGTAAAGCAGCGTTAAAAGTTTCGTCGTTGTTGTAATTCGATAATGCCCTAATCAGGTCGTCAACAGCAACCTCGAGGGTTACGTTCATTCCGCCTTTCAGGTCAAGACCAAGGTTTAGTTCCAGCTCTTTAACTTCTTTGAAAGTGAATTTTTTCAAACCCAGAAAGTTGTAAACCGTTTCACCCGAAATGGAATCGAGGTACGTAAACTCCTTATCAGGATTGCCCTGGGCATATTCCTGAGCGTTTTTTTCTATTTGCCTGGCTTTAAATGTAAATGAAAGTTGGTATAAACATACCGCAGCCAGCAAGATAGCAAATGTTAATATTGCACCTTTGTTTTGCATATGAATTTAGTTTTAAAATTGTTATGTATTATTCAATATTTAATTCTGAAATACTTTTGAAATGTTCTTTTGCTGAATTGGTTCTTAACCATTTCAGATTCTCTGTTTGAAAAGAATCTGGCAAAAAGATGTTTAGGAAATCAGCGGATCGTCGTCGGGGTGCGTGAAATAATAGTGCCTGAAAATAAGGTGGTGGTAAGATAGAAACAACGGTTGTTTCAAAACTTCCGGTTTCGTTTTTAACACCTGATGGTTACGCAATTGATGGCATTTTTGAATAAACTTATTGTGCAACTGGCCGAATAATTTTCGGTCAGAAGTTTTTTGGGCAGACGTTTTTGCATTCAGGCTGTTCGACTGCGTGAAAAGATAAATGGCACCATGGTCGCCGGTACTTTCTTCATTTTGGGTTTGGAGTTCGTCCAGTGTTCCGGGATGGTTTTCAAAATATTCATCGAAAAAAAATGCAATGCCAGTTAAGGCTATAAAAAGCAGAAACTTCATCAGACCTTTTTTCGATATTTTCATTTTGAATTTCACCTGGTTACAAATTTTGCGGGGCAAATATACCTAAATAGTTCAGGTTTGCAAAAATGGAATTCAGTAAAAATGAATCATTTTTTGGTTTGCAAAATCATTATTTTTTTTCTGTAATCAATGATAGCCTGAAACATCATCAAAAAATCGCCTCCCAGCAAACCGCAAATTTGCAAACTTGTGGCTTTTGAATAGAGTTTATTAATGTGCGTAAGATCGAGTAATGCTACTTTCTGGTTTTCCACATTTAGTTTTCCAAGTGAAAAGGGTTTAAGACGGGCAAGTGTGGTTTCAATGGGTTTTTCGCCAATTCCAGCCGTGTGCAACTGGTCGGAACTTTCTTCTTCTGAATCATACTGGTTTTCCAGGTTTTTATCGAAAACGGTTTTGGAGGCGCCGGTGTCAACCACCCAAAAACCGGTTGTTTCATCTTCAAAAACCGATTTTACAATAAGGTGGAAATTGTCGTCTTCCAGTTCAACAAGCTGCAATGGAATTTTTATTTTCATCTCATTATCAGTGTATATTATTATAGGTATTCGATGTAGCTCGCCAAACAATGGGATAATTTGATGAGTATTTTGTTTATGGCTCGTTTCATCGAGCAAAGAAAAACAAAAAACGGCTGATTCCACAGAACCAGCCGTTGGGTTTATAAATAATATTTTTGATTTTTTCCTTACTGAAAATCTTATAAAATGTTCATGCCATCCAGCACATCCATCACACTTTTAACCGCATTGGCAGAATCGTGCAGCAATTGTTTTTCTTCTTCGTTCAAGGCCACTTCAATAATTTGTTCCACACCGTTTTTACCCAGTTTAACCGGCGAACCTACAAACATGTTTTTCAGTCCGTATTCGCCATCCAGTTTAACACAGCAGGGGAAAATACGTTTTTGGTCCATAACAATGGCTTCCACCATTTGCGCTGCTGCCGAACCCGGTGCATACCATGCCGAAGTTCCCATCAGGTTCACCAGCTCGCCACCACCTTTTTTGGTGCGGTCAACAATGGCATTCAGCGTTTCTTCGTCAATTAGTTCGGTAACCGGGATTCCTGCAACTGTTGTATAACGTGGCAGCGGAACCATGGTGTCGCCGTGTCCGCCCATCAGCAATGCCTGAATATCGCGTGGCGATACGTCAAGCGCTTCGGCCAAAAATGCACGGTAGCGGGCAGTGTCCAGAATTCCGGCCATTCCCATCACTTCGTTTTTGGGTTTTTTGGCTGTAACGTAAGCTGCGTAAGTCATTACGTCGAGCGGATTGGAAACGATTATAATTTTTGCTTTTGGCGAATATTTTACCACATTTTCAGTAACACTTTTTACAATTCCGGCGTTGATGGAAATCAGGTCGTCGCGGCTCATTCCGGGTTTACGCGGAACGCCTGAAGTAATTACAACCACTTCCGAACCGGCAGTTTTTGAATAATCGTTGGTTGAGCCAATCAAACGGGTATCGTAATAATTTACCGGGGCAGTTTGCCACAAATCGAGTGCTTTTCCTTCCGAAATTCCCTCTTTAATATCAACAAGCACCACTTCCTTAACAATATTTTTTTCGGCAACAATCTGCGCGCAGGTTGCTCCAACATTTCCGGCTCCAACTACTGTTACTTTCATTATGAATATGAGTTTATTACTTATTTAAAACAATCGGATAAAATACAATTTTTTTTAAGAAGTGCAAAGATAATTGATTTTATTCAGGTTAAAAATTAAAAAACCGGGGCAAATCCGGTTTAACATTTTAGTAAAACATTGATTAATTCAGCCAGTACGTTAGTTTAAGCACCAGTGCGCGATTTCTCGAATTCCAGCTTCCGGGTATATAATTGTCGGTGTAAACAATAAAAAAATCGGAAACCGGCTGGTAACGCCATTGCAACCGCATGTTAATGTTCATGTTGTCAATTTGTTCGTTATACTGAACAAAGGTGGTCCAGAACAATTTATCAGTAAAAGTAACATCCAGTTTAGGGCCTGCCAGCCACATTTTGGTGTGTTCAAAGGGTTGGCCCAGTTCCATATCGGTATAATTAAAATTCACTGCCAGGTTAACGTATGGCTGATACCGGTAACCCAACTCCCCGGTTATGTATTGAATATTTCCGGTATAAAAAGTTCCTTTGGCAATTTCAGCTTTCCAGTTAAACAGGGTTTTTCGGGTAGAAAGAAAATTGACAAACGCACCGCCATAATTGTATTTCGTACCTGCCGGCAGATAATTTTCACTTTTGTGAGTCGGGTCGAAATCGTGTTGCAATTCCACAAAAAAATCTTTGTAGCCCACTACCAGTTGCGACCGGTTTTGAAATTCGAATTGGTAGCTGAATGTATTTTCGTGGTCTATTTTATGAAAATCGGGATTGAAATAATACATGAAGTCCAATGCAACGCCATGACTTACAATGCGTTTGTTTGGCACGAAAAGATATGCTGCTTCGGGACTGATGAAATTATAACCGATACGCGGAACATATCCTGTTTCTGCTCTGTAATTTTCTCCAACCGAGCGCTGAATGACTTCCAACTGAAGATTTTTGGTGTTGTAGGCCAGTCCAAAACCTTGTGCAAATTGTTTGTCAGTTACTTCCGGCTGAAACGACCGGTGATAAAAAAACTTTCCTTTCCAGATGTTGTCTTTACTGGCCAGGTTATAATCGAAACCGGCCACCCGATTGAACATGGTGGTGTCTGCCGGTTGATTGAAGTACTCTTTGTTAACCAGAATAAGTCCGAAGTTTGAGCGGGCAAACACTTTTTTTTGCACCGATGCTACGGTAAAATTCCGGGCCAGAAAATGGCTTGTTTCCTGGGTGGTCATGTTCATAAAACCAATCCGCCAGTTGTTTCCTATTTTTCCACTCAGGCGGGCACCTGCCAAAACAGGAGCATCCAAACCAATTCTTCGCGAAAAAAACGGGTTAATGTTACCATCGCCAAAGCCCGAAAAAAGGTCGCTGTTTTCTAAGAAAAACTGACGTTTCTCCGGGAAAAACAGTTCGAACCGGTCAATATTGGTCACCTGCTGATCCACTTCAACCTGCGCAAAATCGGGGTTATAAGTAAGATCGAGGTTCATCGACGAGGAAAAACCGATTTTGGCATCGAACCCGAAATCTCTTTTCCATACATCGCCGGTGCCGGTTTCATAGTTGTTTGAATAACTTCCGAAAACATAAGGAATGAGTGAAAACATTATTTTCGATTTGGGAAGCGGATCTTCAAAATTCATGACACCGGTGTATGCCAGCGATGCAGTGGGAAATTGCCTGGGAACGGGCGCCCAGCTCGATTTTTCATTGGCTTTTAAATCGAGGCGGCTGAAATTGGCGTACCATTTTTGGCTGCCCGAAGGATATCGAATTGATTTGAAAGGGATGCGCATTTCGGTTACCCAGCGGTCGTCGTAATGTTTGGTTTTCGACTCCCATTTACAGTCCCAGTCGAGATTTACTGCCGAGCCGTCGCTCATGGTGCCATCCCATTTTGCTCCCGATGCTGAAACGCCAAACGAAAAGCCGTTGGTTTGGTCAAGAAACGTATCGAAAAAAACCAGCAGGTTGTCGTTATTCCCAAAGGCAAAATCTCTCCGGTACGATTCCATTACTCTTTTTCCCGGAATGGTATCGTAAAAAACCTGGGCCATGTAAAGCGCTTTGTCGTCGTAGGTTACCAGAATTTCGGAAGGTTGCGTGGCAAAACCTGTATCAACAGGTAGCACTTTGTAAAAATTATCTGCCTTGTCAGCAGCCTGCCAGTCGGGCTCATCCAAAATGCCATCAATGCTGATTTCACCCTGCATTTTTTTTACATGGTACACAAAGTCTTTGTTGTATGTGTCGGTAATGGTGTCGTTTTTCAACGTTTCAAATGAACTGGCCTCCGCAGATATAAAAAACAGGGCCGGCAGCAGCAATAAAAATATCCTCATTTCAGTAATCAGTTTAATCAACTCAGGTTTCAGCCCGCAAAGATATTTATTCTGTGAAGAATATAAGCAGGAGTTATTCAAGTTTTGAGGTGAAAAAAATGAAAAGTTTGCTAGCAGGAATTACGCAGATTTCAATTTTTCAGAAATCCAGAATTTAATAATGGATTGCCGTGTTACACCTAATTTCATAGCCTGCTGATCCAACTTCTGAATTATCCATTCCGGAAGTTCCACGGTCACACGTCTTTTTGCCAATCCTTCCCGCCTGGCTGTTTTTAAATCCAAAAATTCTGAGATATCTTTTCCTTCTTCAAAAAGTTCATCAAATTCCTCTGTCGTTATAGATTTCTTTTTTCATTATTCTCCGGATTATTGTTTCCGGAAATACCTTTCCAGCACATACTCCGGCTGGTGCCAGTCGGGAGTTTGTTTCAGCTTGGTGTAATCGTAATCCAGTGGCAGAAAAGTTGCCGGGTACAACGTGGCGGTGTCGTTTGTTGCCTGGTGCCACTCCTCCAAAAGTGTTTTCATTTCGTCTAATTTATTCTGATATTGTGGGTTTTCGGCCAGATTATTCAACTCCAGCGGGTCATTTTTTAAATGAAAAAGCTGGTTGTAATTCCTGCGTGGGTAGCTGATGAATTTCCAGCCATCGGTGGTGCGCACTGCACGGGCTGTATTGCGGTATGCGGTGTAAAGGGCTTCCCGAACATTGTCCTTTTCTCCGCTGATGATCGGGTTCAGGTTTACGCCGTCGATTCCTTCGGGTTCAGGCAATCCGCAAAGCTGAGCCAGGGTTGGATAAATATCAAAAAGATAAACAAGCGCATCGGTTACCTTGTTTTTCGGGATTCCCGGGCCGGAAATAATAAACGGCACTTTGGTGCTGTGTTCGTATAAGTTTTGTTTTCCGAGCAAACCGTGGCTTCCCACTGCCAGTCCGTTATCGGCAGCATAAACAATAATCGTATTTTCAAAAAGTCCCGATTCTTCGAGCTGGCTGATTATTTCTCCAATCCGCTCGTCGATGTGGGTAACCAATGCATAATAATCGGCAAGCGAAGCTTTTATCATTTCAGGGGTTCGTGGCCAGGGTCCCAGTGTTTCATCCCTTATATTCAAATTGTCGAACTCAAACGGATGCAAATCCATAAAGTTTCCGGGCAGTGGCATGGTTTCGTCGTGATACATGCCAATATGGTCTTCACGCGGTGAGCGCGGGTCGTGCGGAGCAGTGAACGAAACGTAACAGAAAAACGGGTTTTCCCTGCTTCCTTTTGCGTAATCCTGAATAAAATTCATAGCTGCATCTGCAAACAAATCGGTGGAAAAACCTTTTAATTCCGGTTCTGAGAGTTTTCCGTCTTCACCCAAATTGCGCACTGGTGTTTGAAAATGGTCGCTCATTCCACCCAAGAAAACATTTTCGCCATGTTGAAATGAAGCTTCAAAAGCGCTTTTTTCATTGTGCCATTTTCCGGTGCCAAAAGTTTCGTAACCTGATTCGGCAAAATGCATGGGCATGGTTTTTACGCCGTCCAGCACATCGTAAACATGAAACAGGCTTTTGCCACTCATCAGCATGGCCCGGCTGGGCGCGCAAATGGCCCCGTGGTGCCCGCCCATCACGTAAGTGTTGGAAAAACGAATGCCGGTTTCTGCCAGCTTGTCGATGTGGGGTGTTTTAATGTACGGATTTCCCGAACAACCAAGGGCATCGGCGCGCTGGTCGTCGGCAAAAAAGAAGAGAACATTGGGTTGTTTAGGATTACAGCCGGTATAAAACCCTATTAAAAATATGGAGGCAAAAATCAAAATCAAAGGTTTCATTTTTCATTTTTTAAATGAATAATTCATTAATTTCAGGATATTTTTTTTCAATCATAATCTACTCCCTCCCTGCTTTTTTCACATGAACGGACAAAATCACTTAAACGGATTTTCATTTCATTGACCTTTGCAGGATTTTGATTGGAAATATCTCTTGTTTCAAACGGATCTTTCAGTAAATCATATAGTTCTACTTTATCTTTGCTTGTATGTATTTTATATTGGTTATCAATCAAGGCTTTTTGTTTACCAAATTGGAAACCAATTGGAGTAGTTCGTTCCTTTATATTTTCATCCCAAACATTTACCAATGAAACTCCATCCAATGGTGAAACCGGTAATTGATTTTCTTCTCCAAAAATTTCAAGTAATGTTGGAAAATAATCGGAAGTGACAGCGGGAAAATCAGTTCGCTGCCTTGCTTCTATTTCTGCAGGCCAAACTGCTATCGCCGGAACCCTTATTCCCCCTTCGTAAAGGCTTCGCTTGCGTCCTTTAAAGCCTCCGGTACTTCCTTGTGTCCTGCCTTCCTGTGTGTTACCTTCAGGGCCATTGTCGCTCGTAAAAAATATCAATGTATTTTCAGTGGCATTTAATTCTTCAAGTTTTTCATTTAAGCGACCGATTTGCTCGTCCATTGCTGATATTGACCCGTAATAATGCTGAACATCCACACTATGTCCTGCATACAAATTACAATATTTTTCTCCTGAAAGAACCGGCAAATGTGGTGTATGAAACCAGATTACAACAAGAAATGGAGAATTGCCATTCGTTTGTTCCTCTATATAAGGAATAACCCTGTCCATAATTATGCGTGAATCATCGCCTTCCAAATTGTCCGTGACTTTTGCACCTGGTCCACTCCAGTAGTAAGTACCGAAGTGATTTCCAGGTTTCCGGTTTCCGATATCTCCTGCATCTTTACCGGGAGTAATCATGGGATTCCAGGTTGGAACTTTCGATTCGGTAGAAAAACAAACATCAAATCCATTTTCCCATGGAGGGGAATAATGTCCGGAATCTCTTCCACCACGATTTGCATCAATAATATCATTGGTTAAAGTTCCTAAATGCCATTTCCCAAAATGCCCTGTACTGTAACCTTTTTCTTTTAAATACTCAGCAAGGGTTACCTCTTCTGGTTCCATTTTTCCAACATTAGCATGAAAAACTCCATACCTGAATGGATGTCTGCCCGTCAGGCAACTACCTCTGGTTGGCGAACAAACCGGAGCAGCAGCATAGAACCTGTTAAAAACCATTCCTTTTTTTGCCATTTCATCAAGCGCTGGTGTTTTTACCAATTTATTGCCATTAAATCCAACGTCACCCCATCCTAAATCATCGGCCATAATTAAAATAATATTGGGACGATTCAACTCTTTACCCGAATCCCCGATTGATTTTCCCTCGGAATTACAAGCTGAGTAGAATCCAAGAAAGAATAGAGAGGCAATAGCTAAAAAAAAACGTTCCATATTTACCTTTTCAGGTTCGACAATGTTTCAATATCTTCGGGATGCACCAAACCATCCGGTAGCGGCCCGATATTCAGCAACAGGTTGTAATTGTTTAAAAGCGCATCGCCAAGTAAAATTTTTACGTCATTCACTTTTAAATGATGCCCGTCCATGGCTTTATTGTATCCCCAGTTTGGTCCGGCTCCGGGCATATGCGGCTGCATGGTGTTGCACACTTCTTTGGGTTTGTTTTTGTTCATTTCATAAGCTTTTTGTGCCATCGGAAATTGCTGCCCAACCCTGGCTCCGCCTCCCCTTTCGGGCGCCATAAAATCTTCATCGCCGTTTGCGCCCTGTTTAAACGAAATGAGGGCATGAGAAGAAAGTTCACGAATCAAAGCATAGGTTTCATCAATGGGGAAAACTTCCGGGTTGGCATAAAAACCCATAATCGGGTCGAACCAGATGCCGGCAATGGTGGGGTATTGGGTAAGCAATTCCCTAACCTGAGCATGTACAAAGTCCACATATTTTCTAAAGTCTTCGGGCTTTTTATATTTGTATGCTTCCGGTTTCTCCTTGTAGGCGGGACGGGCGTTTGACCAGCCAGCCTCGCGTGAATAAAACCACGGGTGTTTCCAATCGGCAGCATAGGAATAATACAGGAAAAGTCCCAGCCCTTCCTTTTCGCAGGCTTTGGCCAGTTCGTCTATCAAATCGCGGCCTGCCGGAGCATTCATACTGTTGAAGTCCGTTTCTTTGGTTCTAAACAGGCAAAAACCATCGTGGTGTTTGCTGGTGATGGTGATGTATTTCATGCCGGCATTTTTGGCGAGCTGTGCAATAAAATCCGCATCGAAACCAGACGCAGTAAAAGTGTCTTTTAATTTTGCATACTCATCCAGCGGAATGGTGTCACGCAACTGCACCCATTCGCCGCGACCCAACTGGCTGTAAAGGCCATAATGAATGAACATTCCGAACCGGGCATCTTTAAACCACTGAAGATTGGCTTCCCGCGGATTTTTTTCGTAAGACTCCCGGTAGTTTTTTAAATATTCAGGAACCTGCCCATAAGCGAATAAAGAAGAAAACGATAATATAAAGGCAAGAAAAAGTTTATACATATCTGTTTGGTTTTATTGGTTTTGAAGCTTTGGCTGGACCCAGGCTTTTTGTTTTCCCAGAATGTTTCCTGTGTTCGGATCGATATGATCTGCTGAGGATGTAATCCGAACGCGCACGTACAATTCATCTCCGGTAAATTTATAAGAAGGTGTAAGCGACTGGCTGGTTGCCAGCACTTTTCCGATTTCTTCGGAATAAGTTTTGGTTGTATTTTTAATTTCATTTCCCTCGGAATCGAGCGTTGGTGTTCCGGTTGTATCAATACCTTTCATTGTGCCAATAAATTCGGTGGTAAATTCTACTCCTTCCTGAGGTTCGATTTCAACTTTCAGGTTTTTCCCGTTAAACTGAATGTTTTTCAACGTTACACCGGTTGATGCATAAAAATCACCTTTGTCGATGGCATCCAGAATGGCTTCGGGTGAAAGTTCTTCGGACTGAACCATTACCCAGCCTCTGCCCGGTCCGGAGCCACCACCATGGTAATTGTGGGCATCGTCGGTGGCCAGGGCATAAAGCAATTCGCCTTCACCAGTTACCAAACGATTGGCCAAAACAACATCCCAGATTCTGTCGGTATCTGCCCGGTTTTCATCGCCGGCATTGTTTACCATCGGGTGGCCGTTAAACACTTCGAAATAACGAAGTTCCGGAACATTCAGCATCATTTCGGCAGTTATGGCCCACATAAAGTTGGGGTGTGCCAACGCAGGATGCACATTAATGCCGGTTTTTTTGCGGTAGGTTTTCACATTTTCAACGGTTTCCCGAATCATTTTTTCCCGTTCGTCCACAGTTCCCTGCGAAACAGGAAGAATCTCATGCTGATGAAAAGCCAGCAGGTGAACGGCATGCGGATTGGAGATTTCATTTCCCATAATCAAAAGAAATTTTCCCGGCTCTTCGTACATCGTCCTGAACTCCTCCAGCGTTTTCAGGCGCACCCGTTGAACTCCTTCCTCTTCATCGTGCGAATGCATTTCCACCCAATCGCCGCCAAATGTTTCCATGTATTTGTGCAATGTGGCATGGTCTTCCGGGAAGTTCCGCCAGCGTTCCCCCTCCAGAATTACATTGTGGTCGGTGAATGCCAGAAAATCGTAGCCGTTTTCCTTGTACCACTGCGCAACGCTTTCGGGAAATTCATCGCCGTCGCTCCAGAAGGTGTGGGTGTGCAGGTTCCCTTTCAGCCAGTTGGGCTCGGGTTGGCTGCAACCTGCAAAAACAAAAAGGACCAGCAAAGCAAAAATGCCTGCCAGGCTATTTTTATATGGAGAATTTTTTAGTTTCATTTCACATTTTTCACGATGATTTATTTTGGACTTTCTTTCCATTTTTTTCGAATTTAAATGATTGCCAACATATTTTTCTGTTAAAATGGCAATTTACAAAATAGCCTCAAACAAAAAGATTCTTTGGGTAAATTTCGTGTAATAATACTGATGAACTATGTTCTGATAAAACTGTTTAATAGTTCAGAAAACTTATTAATCAAAATGAAAATGGAAATACAAGAAAAAACAAAATGGGTTTTGGACCCGGGGCACAGCGAGATTTTATTTAAAGTGAAGCACCTGATGATTACCAATGTGAAGGGCGAATTCAGGAATTTTTCGGCAGAAGCGGTTTCAGAAGGGAACGATTTCAGTTCTGCCGAAGCAAATTTGACCATTGAAGCAGCTTCGGTTTTTACCAACAACGACGACCGCGATAATCACCTGAAAAGTGCGGACTTTTTTGATGTGGAAAATCACAAGGAACTAACTTTCAAATCCACAAATCTTAAAAAAGTGGACGATGGCGAATACAAACTTACCGGCCTTCTGACTATAAAAGGCATTTCCAAAGAGGTTACCCTCAATGTTGAATTCGGCGGAATTATGAAAGACCCCTGGGGGAATGAAAAAGCCGGTTTTTCGCTGGAAGGAAAAATCAACCGCAAAGAGTGGGGACTAAATTGGAATGCAGCCCTTGAAGCCGGCGGTGTGCTGGTTGGCGATGATGTGAAAATCAGCGCCGAAGTGCAGTTTGCAAAACAGGGGTAATCTTTTTTATTCACGGTATTCCGGGTTGTTTGGGACCAATCCCAAACTTCCCAGGACATCCATACAGGCCGCACGCACATTGTAATCCCGGTCTTCCATTTCCCTGACTTTCCAAATGGTTTCGATAAATGGTTCTCTTTGATCCGGTTCGAAATAAAGCAGGGAATAAACCGCCATCAGTGAAATATCGAGGTTATCGTGGGCGCAGAATTTTTTCAGGTTTTCTTGTGCTGATTTATCGTTAAACATCCCGTAAGCAATGGCCGAAGCGATAGCAGCCACTGGTGGATACTCGTCGTTCATCGCTTCCAGAATCTTTTCTGAAAACGGTTTTAAGGTTTCCGGATTTTGGCTCCGCAAACCCAAGATGCCCCAGTAACGAATTACCGGATTTTCGTCCGAAAGCAGTTCAATTTGCTGTTCAGCAACTTCTTTTTCGCGGAACCCGGACAGTGAAGCGGCTGCGTAAATTTTTTCCAACGGATATTTCTCCGTGTCAGACCGAAATTCGTAAGCTGTTGTTGTATCCGAAAGCAGGCCAATTTCATATTCCGGCAGAAACATCACATCGCGCGATTTCAGGACCTCTTTTTTTAAAAGATTCCTCATGTTTTCCAAAACCGGCTTGAACTCCGGGTTGTCAACCAGGTTATTCGTTTCCCACAAATCGTTTTCAATGTCGAACAGGAATTCGGCAGAACGCGGTTCGAACAAGCTTTTTTGCAACGGATTGAGTTTATTTTCGGCCAAATCTTTTCGCATCTGCTGCTTAATTTCCCCGATTTCCATGTAACGAATGTAGCGGGCTTCGTAAATGTACGGCTTGTAATTCCGCGAATAAATAAACCGGCCATCTGTAACCGTGCGCACCATGTCGATTCCGTTGTCCGAGCGGTCGGAAGAAAGGTACAGATTTTCTACCGGTTCCGAACGCTTTTCACCCAGGAATGGCCAACCATCCAGATGTTCGGGAATTTCTCCTCCAGCCAGGCTGATGAGAGTCGGAGCGAGGTCGGTAAAGTCGATCAGTTCGTCCGTAATTACCCCGGCGGTCCCCCAGGGCGAAAGGTGTTTGTACATTTCCGGGAACCAAACGATAAAAGGTACACGGTAACCGTAGTTGATTCCGTTGGTTTTTCCGCGCGGCATGCCTTCGCCGTGGTCGGCATAAAAAAAGATGATGGTGCTGTCTTTCAGATTGTCCGCTTCCAAACGTGCAAGCAACTCGCCAATCCGGTTGTCGGTGAGTTTTATGGAATTGTAAACTCGTGCAAACTGTTTACGCATTTCCGGGCTGTCAAGATAAAAAGGCGGCATTTCAAAATCATTTTCGCCAATTCGTTCTTCCGGTGCCAGGTGTTCGTAAACATTTTTCAGATACCAGTCGTAGGTTTCGGTCATGGTGCGCGACTGGTGCGATTCGTTGTAGTTGAACACCGCAAAGAACGGTTGACCGGGTTTGCGGTCCCACCAGCCGGCTTTGTTGGAGCTTTCGTTCCAGGCTTCAGCAATAAACGCTTTTTCGCCGGCTACATTATAATCCGTTTTTACGTTGTTGGTGGTATAATAGCCCTGCTGCTGAAGGTAATACGGAAAACCTTTCATAAATTCAGGAACAGGGTATTTACTACGGTGGTTACCGGTTCCGGCTTTGTATGTTTTCACACCGGTTATGATGGCTGTTCTGCTGGGAGAGCAAACTGTTCCGGTTGAAAAGGCATTGGTAAACCGGACTCCCTCTTCTGCCAGTTTGTCGATGACCGGTGTGCTGGCATTTTCATCACCATAACACCCAATAAACTGTGGCGAAGTATCTTCGATGGTCACCCAGAGGATGTTTGGTTTGGGCAACTCTTCCTGCTGGGTGCATTGAAAAAACAGTGCAGGAATGGCTAACAGGCTGATGAAAAGAATTTTATTGTTCATTTTATTATTGTTTTTTGCGATTCTTCGTGTAATCTGCCGGAGATCTATTTTATTGTTTAACAATATGTCAAATTGCAGCTTGATGGATGTGATCTAATTCAGCCGGAATGAACTGTAAAAATAATTAATGGTTCTCCAAATCCAAAAATATTGTGAAGCTCAGAAATTTATGCTACAATTTTCCCATCATATAAATCAGAAATTGGGAAAATCATATCATAATCATTCCAATTTAAGTTTCCATCGATCAAGGAGAAATTTGAGAATATTTTTTCATCCAGATATTTTTTTATCGATGGATGAAGTGATTTAGACAAAAAAGGCTTAAAATCAACAAGTTTCTCTTCTCCATCATTAAATTTTATCCAAATTTTATAATCCTTCAAATATTTTGCAGAATCAATTTTCAACTCGTTAGTTTCAGTTTCTGAATCTTTATAGTCAACAATTATTTTCATCTTATGCGTTTTGTAATTTTCTCAAACTTAACATCCTTATGATATACAAAATAGCTTATCCATTTTTCAACTATCTTGTCTGCATATTTTTCAAGAAAAACCTCAAAATCTTTAAGGCCTTTTCCTTTAAGTGGCTTCGCACCAATGATATTTTTAATCTTTATCTCTGAAATTTCGCCATTAATAATATAGAACTCCGCTTTACTTTCAAATTCTCCTTTCCTGGCATGAACATGAATGGGTTCGTGCTCATTTGAGTAAAAGAATATAAGAATTCCTAAATACTCGAAAATCTTTGGCATTATCTTTTATTTTTAAAATTAGCCCACTACAAATTTACTAAATCTCATTTTGAACTAAAAATCATTGTTGGCAGTTGGTTTCTTAACATGAGCTAAAAAAATAAATATGAATAAAATCCTAAAAATAATCGGCGATTCGCCCGAATGGATGCCTTCGGCAGAAACCGGCGCACCCGTTAAAGTTCCACCAAAACTTTTTCCGGATTCTCTCCTTTTTTTGTTTGCAATCCGGTAATTGCATCTCTTTCTTTATTTTCACCAATAATAACCGTAAACGTTCCGCTTTCAAATAACTTTGGCTGCACGGTGTTGCCATTTATCCGGTAAATCTGTGCCAGTTCACCGGTTTTTTCATTCCAGATTTGCATCACCTGACTGGGCTGGTTTACCGAAATTTCGGGCAAAACATTTTCAGCACCCATTCCCAGATTATCGAACTGCGAAATTTGTTTTGGCCACCCCGGGAACTGGTCGCGCACCGGATTGGGATTTTCCACATCGGCAAAAAACCGCCAGGAATCAATGTCGATGGTCCGTTCTTTTTGGTCGAAGGTAACAAACCCAAAACCGGAAGCGCGGATTTGTGCATTGTTGTAACGCCTTTCCCTGTCAACCGTAATTTTTCCCGGATTTCCAACGGCATATACAAAATTTTTATTTCCGAATGCATCTTCGTATTTGCCGGTGTTGGGATACCCATGTTCGGGCCGGTCAATTACCGGAACACCGCGCTCGTCGGGTAAAAACCAGCGCATGTAAAAGTTACAGATTGCCGGTGTGTTGAAACTCCAGCCGGCATCGCGGTAACTACCCAGCCCATATTGTACCAGGGTGGAAAGGTGCTGGTCGCCATTGATATGGAAAGCAGCCACTTTTCGCATCAGCCGGATAACCTTGTCGCGACAGGACTTTGGCCAGCCGCCCGAGTCGAGGTCGCCGTAGAGGTAATTTTCCAGACTTCCATGGTGAGTGGCTACATTGGCAAAAACTGTTTGCGAGAGCAGCACTTTCATGTCGGCACCTTCCCAATCCATTATCCAGTCGTTCAGAAATTTCGTTTGCCGTTCTCCAATCATTTCCACGCCCGGTTTATCAAGGAATGATAAATCTTCACGAGGTTCAATCATGTGGTCGTGGCGGCCTTCCCAGTCGGAAACAGCTTCCGGACCGGTTTTGAAGATGCGGTCGCTAATGAGTGCAAAACTTACCCTTCCGTAAGTCAGGTCGGTGTACCACACGCTCATTCCCTGTTCAATGGGTGTGGGGTCGTACGGATCGGGCAATTGTCCGCACTGGGTGCGGTTTACCACGTTTACCATTTCAACCGACTGCATAAATCCGCGCGTATCGGAACTGCCAGCGCCACCCGGTTTGGCAATTCCACCTTCGCCCCAAAGGTTTCCGTGAAAAACATCGTGGTCGTCGGGGCTGCAAATGGTTGGCGTATTTCGCATCAAATCGCCGAATGCCCAGCCAAACATATAATATTTTCCGAGGTAACTCAAAATAGAAGCGTCAACCGGTTCGCGTTTCATCGGGTACCCGCCGTTGGGTTCATAAATCTGGTCGCCCGAAAAATAGAGCATGTCCGGTTCCAGGTGGGTCAGGTTTTCAACCAGCGGAGTATATGGATAACCCGAAGTAAACTGGCAGGTGAGTCCGCCGAATTTCAACGGACGGTCAACCGGGTCTTTGCGTATGGTTCCTGTATAATATTCCGGGGTTTCTGTTCCGTCCTTTCCTTTTTCAATGTATTCCACCCGGTATTCCGTATTTTTTGATGCGTCCCAGTTTTCCAGTTTGAACACTGCTGTGCGCGAATCGGGTTCAATCTGTTCATTAGCCACGGTATTCCAGTTTCCGTTTTCATTCAGTTGAAGGCTCACTTCCTGGTTGTCGTTTTCACCTATTGGTGGCAGTAATGCCATCATTTTAACGGTTCCTTTACTGAGGGTTTGCATGGTCCAAAGTACCGGGCCAAATGCATTTTCGGTTTGCGCGATTACTTTTGAACCTGAAAGTTTCAACTCATCAAAACTGAAGAGCGAATTGCCCGGTTTTTCATTTCCGCCCAAAATGATGTTGTTGGCAACAGCAACCAATCCCTGGATTCCTTCTACCTTCAGGGAAAGTTCATCGGGACTTTTGCCAGTTTTGTCGGTAACTTTCATTTTCAAATGACTGTCGTTTCCTGAAACTGTGATTGATACTTCAGAAAAATCGAAGTCTTCCGGTAGTTCAGCCCGTTCGTCGTTTAAAAAGGCAAACCCCTGCAAACTGACGCCGGCATTCACCCCTTTGCCGAAATAGCACAATGCCCGTACATCCGAATCTTCCTCGTCGTAAAGTCCCACGAGAAGTCCCGCAGAACCGGGCACATTGCTTTCTTCTTTAAGTCCGATTTTTACCGATGCTTCAAACTCGCCTGCTTCGGGTGAAAGTACCTGTGTGAGCAGGTTCACCCTTGAATTGGGAACCGTTCCCACACAATGAAGCTGGCCGTTTTCTACTTTCCAGTCTTCCAGTGGAATGGACCAGAAATCTTTTCCAACCCAGATTCGATTGTGGGTGTTGTCGAAGTTGGCAGTAAACTCTGCTTTTTTTGTGCACGATGTAAATATTGTCAGAACAATGAAGATGATTAGCGTTGAACGTTTCATGATTATTTTTTTTGATAAAAATCAAAATTATAAAATCCTTTTAATTTGTGGTTGGTAATTCTTAAAGTCTTTCAAAAGTGTCCGGAAAAATAAAAAATTAACGGCTTAAGCCGTTGAAATAATGTTGATTTATTGCCCCCGGCTTAAGCCGGGGGTTAAATTTAAAGAAAGAAAAAATGTCTTTAGCCATTAATTGTATATTATTCATTTTTAAAAAGTTAATTTTTTTTTTGCGAATTACTTGAAAAACCTGAGGTCCCATTTATCCAACCATTGCAAAAACGGCAATCCGTTTTCATCGAACTGAACAGGCAGCCAAACGTAACGTCCATCGATGGCGTTTTCGGGATTCCAGCGGTCGGCCATAAAAATGAAGGCATCTTTTTTCCCCTGAACCGGCAAAACAAATGTACTCTGTGAATGAAAAGTAAGGTCTGCATCTTCACCAACGCATGGATTTTTTACATATTCCCATTCACCCAAAACCGAATCAGCAACCAGCAACCGGGCTGAATTGGGTGCCCAGCCGGTGCATCCTGAGGTTATCATGTAATATCTTCCATTGTGTTTAAAAATGGATGGCGCTTCGTTATGGCCGGTTGGAAGAACCCGGATGTATTTCCCGGAAAAATCCTGGTAATCGTCGGTTAGTTCGGCAATGTGCAGGGTGAGGTTTTCTTCCGAAGCATGAATATGGTAGGCTTTCCCGTCATCGTCCACATAATGGGTCATGTCGCGGGCCATCTGGCCTTTTTCAAAATCACGTTTCAAAAGCATTCCTTCCTTCACGGCCTGAATCCATTCCTCTGACCACGATTTCAGGTTTTCCGGGTAAATTTTTGATTTTAATTTTTCGGGATAATTCACGGGCCACTTGCCGGCGTTTGGATTTACAGCTTTAACGAACTTAAAGGGACCGGTAACCTTATCGGCCACAGCCAAACCGGTTTTTGCCGCTTTGTATCCCTGGCCTTTTAATTCCAGATGAAACCACATCACAAATTTTTGGGTTGCCGCGTTGAAAATCACTTTGGGGCGTTCGATGATGCATCCTTCCACAATCGGACTTTCAGGGTCTTTACTTACCGGCAACGCAATTCCCTCGTCTTTCCAATCGGTCAGATTTTGCGACGAATAGCAGTGCACACCAACCCAGGCCTGGTTTCCCTCTTTCCCTTCAATTTTGTGTTCGCCAAACCAGTAATACATACCTTCATGAAAAAGTACGCCACCACCGTGTGCATTGATGTGGACCCCATTGTTATCGGGCCAGAGTTCGCCGGGTTTAATGGTTTGTGCGGAGTTTTTACTTGTTATGAAGAGTAAAAAAAGCGGGATTTAAAACAGTATTTTAAATTTCATTCTTTCATTTTTTAATTTGGTTGAACCAGTTTATATTCTGCATCGTACAAATCCTGTTGCTGTTTTTTCCACACAGCACCTTCAAGGAAGAGTGGGTGGGGCAGGGAAACATCCCATTCGCCCAGTTGCTTCAGCATGGATTTGGTCCTGTCAATGTTTTGCAACGCTACATCATTTTGTTCTGAAATGTCTTCGGTCAGATTATACAACATGGGCAGGCGGTCGGGCAGGCGCACCAGTTTCCAGTTTTCATGCTGTATGGCAGCACTGATGGTAAACCGCCAGTTCAGTGTTTCGTGGGGTTTTCCCAAATTTTGTCCGGTTAAAAAGGGGATGAGGTTCACTCCGTCAAAATTATCTTCTTCAGCAATTTTCCCGCCTGCCAATTCCAAAAAGGTAGGAGCAAAATCGAGTGAAATTACCGGATGCCGGTAAGTTTTATCTTCCGGTAACTGCCCCTTCCATTTCATGATAAAAGGTACACGAATGCCACCCTCAAGTAAAATTCCCTTTTGCCCGTTGAGAGGCGCGTTTAAAGATGCATTTTGGTCGCAGGGTCCGCCGTTGTCGCTGATAAAAACCACAAGTGTGTTTTCTTCCAGTCCTTCATTTTTTAGCGCCTCCAGAATGCGGCCTACATTTAGATCGAGACGGTGCACCATGGCGCAGTAGGTTCGCCTTTTTTCATTCTGAATATGACTGAACAACTTCAAATCGGCTTCGGTTGCTTGCATGGGCGCATGCGGCGCGTTGAATGAAGCAAAGAGAAAAAATGGTTGCTCTTTGTGCCTGCGTATAAAATTCACACATTCATCGCCTTTGTCATCGGTAATGTAGGTGATGGGTTGCGGCGTTTTGTAATTGCATTCGATGGGCGACAAATAACCTTTCCCGTTCGGATTGGAAGTGAAATAATCGTGCCCGCCACCCTGGTAACCCCAGAATTCGTCGAAACCACGGTTTAACAGGTGAAAACGGTCGCCTTCGCCCAAATGCCATTTGCCAATGAGACCCGAAACATAACCCAGCGGTTTCAGGCGGTCGGCAATGGTTTTTTCCGTAACCGGAAGTCCCAGAAACTCCGGGTCAAAACCGGGCTGATTTGTAGCGAGGTTATTGTCGAAACCAAACTTTACCTGATTTTTCCCGGTTATTAAGCCTGCCCTGGAGGGAGCACAAACAGGCGCAGAAACGTACCCCTGTGTAAAATTAACTCCTTCCTGTGCCAGCCTGTCGATGTTAGGCGTGGGGATTTGTTGACTGCCGTTCATACTTAAATCGGCAAAACCCAAATCGTCGGCAACTATCAGTACAAAGTTGGGTTTTGCCTTTTCAGAATTGGTTAAGCCGGCGTTTACTTCACTGGTGGCAACAAACTGCATCAGCGAAGTAATTAAAACCGGGATGGATAACTTCATTTTCTTTTTTTTATTTCAATTCCAGTTGTTCAATATTCTGAAATTCTTTTCCACGAATTCTTTGGAAAGTTTCAATCATTTCCTGCAGTTTTTCCGGTTCCGATTGAGCCAGGTTTTTCTGCTGGCCAATATCATTTTTTAAATTATACAAAAGAAAATCATTCGAATTGCCCAGTTCAATATTGACCATTTTATTCACCGCAGGTCCGTTGTAGGGCGGAATCATGGCCCAGTCGCCTTTGCGCAGGGCCGTTCTGGAAGTCGCTTCAAGGATAAGTTCTTCGCGGCCCTGGTTGCTTTTTCCGAGAAAAACATCCAGTAACTCATGGCTGTCGGGACCTTGCTTTTCACTGCCAACCAGTTGGGCAAGCGATGAGAACAAATCGAGCTGCGACACCATGGCATCGGAAACGGAAGGTTCGATTTTCCCTTTCCAGTAGGCAACAAAAGGTACGCGTGTTCCGGCTTCAAAAAGGCTGTATTTTCCGCCACGAAGCGGGCCCCAGGGTTTGTGGTCGCCCAGTTTTTCAACCGCGTCGTCATAATACCCGTCATTTAAAACCGGGCCGTTGTCGCTGGAAAAAACGATAAGCGTATTTTCGAGCAAATCTTCCTCTTCAAGTGTTTTCACCAGTTCACCCACGCACCAGTCGGCTTCCACAATTACATCGCCCCGTGGGCCCATTCCCGAGGAACCCACAAAACGCGGGTGGGGGGTTCGCGGAACATGTGGTTGTTGCAATGCATAATAGAGAAAAAATGGATTGTCTTTTTGCTCTCTGATGTATTGCAGTGCAATCTCAAGAAAATCATCGGCCATATCTTCATCCACCCACATGGCAGCTTCTCCGCCCTTTTGGTAACCGATTCGCGGAATACCGTTGTGGATGGAGTTGTTGTGCCCGTGATGCCATCTCATTTTTAACAGCTCCGGATTGTCAAGGCCGGTAGGTTCGCCTTCAAAATTTTTCTGGTAACTTACCAGCAGCGGGTCGTCTTTTTCCAAACCAACTACGTAACCGTTTTCAAGGTAAACTGTTGGGGTGCGGTCCTGTGTGGCAGCCATAATGTAAGCGTAATCGAAACCGACCTCATTTGGGCCGGGCGAAACACGCTGGTTCCAGTCCACATCGCCTATACCCAGTCCCAGGTGCCATTTTCCAACAATGCCGGTGTGATATCCCTTTTCCTTCAGCATTTTTGGAATGGTCATTTTGGCTGTGTCGATAATCAATGGCGCTGAGCCGGGCAGAATCTTCGCGCTTTCATTTCGCCACGGATATTCGCCTGTTAAAAGTGCATAGCGGCTGGGAGTGCAGGTAGCCGATGAGGCGTACCCTGTTGTAAAACGAACTCCGCCTTCTGCCAGTCTATCGAAATTGGGTGTTTTCAGTTCGGTTGCTCCGTAGGCCCCCATGTCTCCATATCCCAAATCATCAAGGTAAACAATTACGATGTTGGGGGTTTGAGACTGTTCCTGTTTTTGCTGTTTTTGACATGCAGAAAAGAACAGGAGGGAAACGGATAAAAGGATGGTTGATTTGTTCATATTTTACTTTTTTGGAATATAATCCAGTTTGTTTTTCAAAAATAACGTTAATGTTTTTAATCCCCCAACTGCTTTATTTTAAACCGCTCAATTTCAGCCGGAGTGTGTTCCTGTGCAAAAATGGATTCGATTTTTTGAACGATTTCCGGATGTTGGGCTGAAACATCGTTTTGTTCCTGAATATCTTCCTCCAGATTGTAAAGGTGAATATGCAAATCGTCCTTGAAAATATTTTTCCGGAGGCCTTTCCATTTTCCCATGCGCACGGCCTGTTGCCCGCCCGAAGCCGGAAATTCCCAATACAAAAACTCATGTTCCTTCTGGTTCTCTTCGCCTAAAAGCGTGGGCAAAAAGCTGATACCGTCGATTTTCCCCTCCGGTTCTGTTCCAACTATTTCACACAGGGTGGGCAACACATCATAATGCGCTGAAAGCAGATCGGTTTCAGAACCCGGCTCTATTTTCCCTGGCCATTGGGCTATCATAGGAATCCGGATACCGCCTTCCGTTACATTGGCTTTACCCCAGCCCTGCTCGCTTTTAAACGGGTGCGCGCTGTCGAACCAGGGGGAGTCGGTACCCCCGTTAAAACTGGGGCCGTTATCACTGGAAAAAATAATGAGGGTGTTTTCATACAATCCGAGTTCTTTGAGCGTGGCCACAATTTCTCCCACCTGTTCATCGAAATAAGAAACCATGGCCGCATAAGCAGCCCGCGGATAACGATGCGGAAAATAACCTTTTTCACCGGTATATGGTTCTTCGTCGCCAAATTTTTTCGCATAGTAATCCACCCAGCGTATGGGTGCCTGCAACGGAACATGAGGAATTGGATTGGCATAGTACATAAAAAAAGGTTCGTCTTTGTTTCCTTTTATAAATTGAATGAGTTCGGTTTGCATCAATTCAGAAGCATAATGGGTGAGCCAAAAGTCGCTGTATGATTCGGGTTCGTAAGGATCGGCCCCTTCCGGGAGTCCTGTGCGCGGAGGGACCATTTTGTTGTTGAGCAGTACTTTTTCGGTATTTTTCCAGAGGTGCACCGGGAAGTAGGTATGCGCCTGCCGCTGGCAATTGTAGCCATAGAAAAAGTCGAATCCCTGTTTGTTGGGAATACCTTCGGTAAGCGGTCCGCCCAGACCCCATTTGCCCACAATTCCGGTTTTGTAACCGGCTTGTTGCAAAATCGTGCCAATGGTTTGCGTACCTGGTTTCAACGGTCGCTGACCTTCCAGGTTCGGATCGTTAGCCATGGCTTCGAAATTCCAAACGTCGCCGCGGTCGGCCCATTCGTCGTTGCCCCTGATTTGGGCATGGCCGGAGTGCATGCCGGTTAACAACATGCAGCGGGCGGGTGCACAAACCGGTGAACTGGTGTAGTGCTGGGTAAACCGCATTCCGTTTTTGGCCAGTGCATCAATGTTCGGAGTTTCAATTTTTGTTTGGCCGTAGGAACCCAGCTCGGCATAACCCAAATCATCGGCTAAAATATAGATGATGTTGGGTTTTTGCGTTTCGGCTTCACTCAGGGAAACATTTTTTTTGGATTGATTCTGGCAGGCAGAGAAAAAGAGCAGGGCAGCGGGCAGTAAAATGATTGTTTTGTTCATGGTGTATTGTTGTTTTTAATTTGAAACTAATACAGATATTCACTTTTTAGGAAGCCGGAAATCTTTTTATCGAGAGTCCACAATTTAGAATTGGAAGCCATGGTGGCAGTTATGATACAAGCATCAATAAGGCCGATTCCTTTGTTTATCAATTTCTCTTTTTGTGAATATTCTCCGGCCAAAATGCAAAGATGATTTATTTCTACTTTTGGTGTCAGTTCATAATAAGACTTTAACATTTCTACTTCCCTTTTACTTCGCACGCTTTGCAAAAGTTCGGCAAATATTAGTTCGATGGTTGTAATCTCCCCTCTTTCTATCAGTTGCTGACAAGTATCAAAATAATTAGCATTACCTTTAAAATACTCAATCCAAATTGAGGTGTCCAAAATAATACTCATGACTCTCTGTTGAGATTCCGAATTTGATCAGCAGTGTATTTAAACTTCATGGGTTGATTTTTTATCAGAGTACTCAAATTTTTCAGTTTTTGTAACCTGATATATTCATTCAATGCTATTTTCAGTGTATCTGTCACAGTAGATGCCTCAGAATACTTCATCGCATCTTTGATTGTTTCGTCATCGATTATTGCAGTAACCTTCATCGCTTAAACTTTTTAATACGATGCAATATACGATGTTTTGTCGTATAGTCAAAATTCTGCTTCTATGTCTGTAAAATCAGCATGAAAACTCTCTTTTATTTACCGGCATATTCCGGGTTCATTTCCGTTGGAACCGGCGCATGGATTTCTTTTCTCCAAATTTCCAGTTTGTTGAGCAACTCGTTGCGTTTTTCCGGATGCAATTCAGCCAGGTTGTTTTTTTCGCTGATGTCTTCTTTCAGGTTGTACAATTCAATATCGTTGTTTTCAAAATATTGAATGAGTTTCCAATCACCCACCCGAATGGCGGAACCGGGTCTTGTCCGGAAAGTGGGATCCTGGGTGGAAGTGTCGTTTTTTACGTACGCTTCAAGGTAAAAAGGGAAATGCCAGAAAAGCGGTCTTTCCCTTAACGTTCTGGTTCCCGTTAAAACCGGCATAAAGCTTTGTCCGTCAAGATTTTTACCCTCAGGCTTTTCAATTCCCGCCACTTCCAACAAAGTGGGGTAAAAATCGAGGTTGGTTACAGGCACATCAGTTTTTGTTCCAGGTTTTACTTTCTCCGGCCAGCGCACAAACATGGGTTCGCGAATGCCTCCTTCGTAATAAGATCCTTTACCTGAGCGGAGCGGCCACTGTTTGGTAATTCTGTAATGCCCGCCGTTATCGGAAGTAAAAAGAATAAATGTATCCTCCAGTTTTCCCGCTTCTTTCAATGCGTTGATTAGCCGTCCAATCTGGCTGTCCAGGTTTTCAATCATGGTGGCGTATTCTGCATTGTTTTGTCCGTTCCACTCCGGTTTGTTTTCATATTTTGGCAACAAATTTTTTACCGGATGTATAGGCGTGTGGACCGCATAAGGAGAATAATTTAAAAAGAAGGGTTCGTCTCCGACTGTTTTTAAAAACTCCAAAGTTTTATCCATGATTAAATTGGTGAGGTAATAATCGTCCGAAGGGGCATCGAGCGGAACATTTTTATATGGAGGATAATAACTGGAAGGATGCCCTGCATGAGTGCCTCCGATATTGATTTCAAATCCCTGAGTGGTTGGATCGTCACTCAGGTGCCATTTGCCGGCATGGCAGGTTGTATATCCGGCATCTTTTAAAGCTTCGGCCAGGGTATAAATGCTGTCGGGTAGGGCAGTGTTGTTGGGAACCGGAATAAGCTTCCTATGTTTGCTTTCGCCTCTTTCCGGTGTGCCCACTGTAAAAATTCCATGTCTGGGCGACCATTGCCCGCTCATCATGCAGGCGCGGCTGGGTGCGCAATTGGAAGCCGAAGCATACGCATTGGTGAAAATCATCCCGTCGGCAGCTAATGCATCAAGATTAGGAGTTTCGTAGTATTCCGAACCCATAAATCCCACATCGCGCCAGCCCATGTCATCCACATTAATGAGAATGATGTTGGGCGGTTGGGATTTCTTTTCATCTTTATTATGATTTTGACATGCAGTAAAAACCAGCAGGGAAAAAGGCAGGAGAAGAATTGTTTTGTTCATGATAAGTTTTTTTTCATGTCGGTAATTTGTACAAAAAATCACATACCATACAAACTTAAAAACTTTAGGGGAATAATTGCAAATGTGAACTTCTTAGGTGAAAAACAAATTCCGTTTCCGGAAAATTTTTTTTACTTCTCATCCAGCTTTCTTTTGGTTAGGTTCCGCACATAACCATTTTCGTCTTCGGAAAGTTGTGTTAAAAGTTGAGCAATTTGTTCATTTTCATGGATATGTCCGGGAGAAACCAACCTTAAAATTAAATTATAAGCTCCCACACCAATTTTCTGACCGGCAAATAGTTTCAAAAGATCTGCAACAGCATTTTGATGAATGTCGCCAAACCCGATAAATTTCCAAAGAATTTCGTATTTGATGCTCATGTCAGTGTCTGCATCTTCCATTTTCTGAACAAGTTGGAGTTGGATTGCTGTGTCTTCCAGAAGTTCTGAACGGAAATAACCCAGTGCCTGATTAGCCAAAGCTGGATTTTCCGAACTGATGTATTCCATGATTTCCGGGTAAAAGCCGGCATGGTATTCCGGATGATTTTCAACACTTTTTATGGCCCATGAAATGTATTGCGGTTTTTTACTTTCGAACATTTTGGAAAGGAATTCATTATTCAGATTGTTTTCCAGAATCCTGAAAATTTCGGCTTGAACCGGGCCGTAAACCGTATGCCACAGCGTATGGCACGTGTAAACGGCATCTTTTACCACCACTTCGGCCAGCGTGGGTTGGGTGGCTGCCGTGTATCCGTCCACTTCATAAGGGTCAATAGAGTCGGGCACAATAATCAGGTCTTCCTGTTTCAGTGTTTTCAAAATGGAGGAAGTGTCACCAAGGATGTTTTCCAGTTTTTCGTAATCTTCCGGTTCAAACTCAGTATGGTCCGATTTGGTGAGTGGTTCCTCTTCAGGAACTTGCATACCGAGGTAATTGCCGGCACCATCCCAGAACAACCACAATCGAATCATTTTACATTCACCGGAGATGCACACATCTTTAAAAATATGCCGGCCAAACCAGATAGGCAGTCCGTTTTTGTCCTGCAATTCGAATAGTTCCGGTCCGGAAAGGGAATCCGTTTTATCTTCAAAATAATGGGTAACCAATGTTCCTTCCATGGCCCAGAATCCGGTTTCCGGACGGTCCGGGAATGTGTTGGAAAAACTTGTAAAAAGCAGGATTCCGCATCCAACCAAAATGGCTAAAAGATATTTTTTTACGAAAAGCATATTTTATACTTATAACTTTTATCTGTTTAATTCACAGGGAAAAAAGTTTCCCTGTGAATAAATAACAGCTAATTTGCCAAACAGTTTTTATTGTTTCGGCCCCAAAGTGGAACCTTCATTGTATTTCTGCATATTTTCCGCATCGTATTTGCCCACGCCTTTGTCCATCAGTGCTTTTAATTCGGGCAGATGATTTTGGTAAACGCCTCGTGGATTGGTTTTGTTTTTTGTTGCAATTGATGCAGCCATTCCAACTACCTCACCCACCATACCAGTGGTGCGCATTACCCGAACGGTTCCCAACGCTACGTGGGTAACACTAATGTTGCGTCCGGCCATAAACAGGTTGTCCACATTTCGTGAGTAGAAACAGCGGTAAGGAATCGGGTACGGATGAATTTTTTTATGCACTGCAATGGATTTGAACTCCATATCCGGAAAATGTTCCGTGTTTTTCGGGTCGGGGTAGTGCAGGTCAATGGTCCAGGTGGTTGGCGCCGAAGCATCCGGGTAAACTACATAATCTGTAATGTCCTGTTCTTTCAGAATCAGGTCTCCCAGCAGGCGGCGCGATTCCCGTTTCCCGGCAATGTAAGCGACCCATTCGAGCCTGCGGTTACTGTATTCATTTTTTGTTGAAGGGGAATTTTTCAACGACGACCAGTTGGAATAAACCACCAGCAGTCCGTAATCGCGAATGCGTTCAAAATCATTAATCTGGTCGAAGTTCATTCCTGTTTCCCAGGTCCATTCGCCCATGGTTACTTTTTCGGTATTTTTTTCATTGAATTCCACTCCGTACTGAAATTCCGGGAAACTAACCGGTTGGTTTTCCTCCACCGAATACCACTGAACCGAAGAGCCCATGGTCATTTTATCGGCCACTTCGGGTGCGGTGGGTTCGCCAAATTCGTCGCGCCCCTCACGTCCCATGGCATAGTCGGCGCCGGCCAGAAAACCGATGGTACCGTCGCCGGTGCAGTCGGCGAACAGTGGCGCCGTAAAAGTAAGTTCTTTTGAAGTTTCAATATGCCGGGCATGCACCTCGGTAATTCTCGAACCTTTTGTTTTTACTGCGAATGCCCGGTAACTTGTAAACAGCGAAATGTTGTCTTCGGCAAGCACCATCTCCATTTTCTTTTCATCCTCGTAATACTCTGCCGGTTGTGCATTTCCTCCGCGCGACGGGCCAATTTCTTTTATTACATCGCCCAAGGCAGGATAAGGTTCAGCATTAATTCTGCCCCCGAGGTGAACCCGGACTTCTGAACTGTTGTTGCCCCCCAGCACCGGGCGGTCCTGAATGAGTGCTACCTGCAAACCAAGTCTGGCTGCCGAAATAGCCGCTGCTGTTCCGGCCACTCCACCGCCAACTACTACCAGGTCGAATTCGCCTGCTTTTTCAGGTTTTTTGGGAATGTCAAGTTGTTTTTTACGAAATTTGGCCAAAGCCTTCAGCTCTCCGGGGGGAGGTGTATTTTCTTTAGTGAAATAAATGGCATCCACCCGGCCGTTAAAACCGGTGAGGTCGTGCAGGGCAATCGTTGCATTTTTACCGGAAATGTTTACTTTACCGGCATTTTGCCACAGCCATTCCGAACCCGAAGCACCTAAGGTTGTACCTGTTTTTTCTCCGTTTACCAGCAACTGAAATTTTCCCGGCCCCTCACCATCATACCAGGGAGAGGTCCAGTTGAACGTTCTTACAAAAACGTTGTATTCCCCGGTTGAAGGGAATTCAACAGTTATTTCCGCATCGACAACCGGAACGCCCATTCCATGCGCTAAAAGATAGGAAGACCCCATCAAATACATAAACTGCTGATCAACTACCCAGCCGCCTTTGTTCTGGAAGTTTTCGGCTTCGAGGAAGATTGAATTTGACCGTTGCCCAAGAATGGTAAAATAACTCAATATGAGAGTAAATACTATCATTATTCGTTTCATGATATCACTTTTTAAAATAATTAAGTTTTAATGAATCTCCTGAAGATATATTGATATTACATCAGCTAAATCTTTACCAAACAATCTTGCATTTTCAGGTATTACCTGTTGTCCATTATTATTAGCATAGGGAAGTTCAAATGAGATTGCAAGAGTTACTCCCTCAATACTTGAGACCCATCCACGAAATCCAACTCCTTTTTTAAAAGTATTTGTGACATTCCATGAAGTTCCATGTTCAAGAAATGAATGTTCGGGGAGAATTTGCAATTCTCCTTTTTGTCTTTCAACAAGAGTTTCCATGAATATTTTTTGTTGTTTAGCCATTCTTTCATCTTCCGCACCAACTGAATAAATATGTTCGTGCCAATTGCCAACTATTCCGGGACAATGTAAATCTAGTCCAATTTTTAGCTGGCCCTGACTCCATTTGGGAATCTTCTCACGTAATGCAGAGGTACTATTATAAACGCTGACCTCAGAATAATCACGATTATGGTCACGAGGCATTCTGTTTTTTCCCTGATCTCCGTCTTCAACGCCATCTTTATCCATAAAAGGGACAATAAAAAATTCAACATTCTCCCGTAGCCATTTCATATTCTTATCATCATTTCCCAATACTGATGCTATTATCCCCTCTAAAGCATAGCTTGCCATCATTTCACACGCATGATGTCTTGCAGTGATAAGAATTTTGTACTTTGGTTTTTTTTTAGGACTACGAATTGTTACTTTCTCAATGTTTCTTCCTTTTTTTGAAACTGTAAGCATTCCCAATTTTGTATAATTATCATCCTGATATGAGGCTATAAACTCATCAAAATTTGATTGTAAATATGGCATTCCCACACTAAACAGGACTTCATTCTTATTTTTTTCAAAGCTATAGGAGAAGCTACTGTGATTGTTTTGAACCTCATCATAAAGCCATTGCCAGGATTTTCCACCATCTGTACTGTAAGCAGGACCAAAAGAGCTAATATGTCTACCTGGAAACTGAAAATATAAAGTTTTTTCAGCGGCACCAGTAACCCTAAAATACCAATAAAACCAATTACCCTCTGTATCTCTGAGATCGGGTCTTACTGAAATTGTATCATCTGTAACTTCATAATATAGGGTACTTGTGTTGTTACTACCATTGACAATAATATTTCCTCCTGGGAAATCAACGTCGATTAATACTTTCTGTTCTTGAGCTTTAATATTATTGCAAACCATCAATAATGAGAATGGAAAAGCTATCAAATATTTGTTTATGGACATGTAATTTATTTTTAATTATAACATACAATTTTTTGAGAAATTCACGTTTATAAAATCTCGAAAATATTTCATGTTCTTATTTGAAATGTTTATTGTTTCAAAATTTCTACAAAATAGTCATTAATTGAATAAGCAATGGTTTTCCCAAAAACTCTTGAATTGTCTTTGGTAACCATAATGCCAGAAACGTTTGAATATGGGAACTCGATTGTTGTTGCTATACTAATACCTTCCAATGAACTTGCCCATCTTGAAAAACTCATTCCTTGTGAATAATTCTTATCAGTATTCCAATTTTCTCCAAATGGCAAATAATTTTCATGAAATAATTTTAATTCTCCGATTGAATTTTTTTCTAAAAATTTCGAGAAAATTATCTGATTCTTACCTATTTCATATGTTGATTGACCAACATTATAAATGTTTTCATTATATCTGCCATTTAAAGTGGGACAATGAATATCCAGGGCAATTTTAAGTTTGTTTTCACTCCAGTCAGGAATTAATTTCCTAATTGCTGCAGTAGAATTATGAATAGACTTACCATCATAATCTCTATTGTGGTCACGAGGAATTCTGTTTTTCCCTTGCTCACCATTTTCAACACCATCTTTGTCAATAAAAGGTATAATCATAAATTCCACTTGATTTCTCAAAGATGTTAAATTGACGTCATTCAATATACTTTCAATAATACCTTCAAGAACATAATTTGCCATCATTTCACAGGCATGATGCCGCGCTGTAATCAAGACTTTGTGTTTAGGTTCTGCATTCAGGGAAGGGATAATTATTTTTTCAATTACCCGATTTTCCGGGGAGAAACACAACGTGTCTGATTTTAATAATTTCTTGTTTTTCAAATTTCCCAAAAAATCATTTAGGTTTTTTTCGGTATAAGGAAAAGCCACACTGAAAAAAGCAATTGTATCCTGTTCTGAAAAAGAAAATGAAAAACTGTTATTAGCAATTCTGTTTTCTCCGTACCATTTCCAGGTAAAATCATTATTAATGCTGTAGGCTGGTCCGTATTTCGCAAATACATTATTTTGGTCGAATTTAAAAATGATATTTTTTCCTGAAATTCCTGAAATTTTAAAATACCAGTAAAACCAATCACCTTTGGTAAACGATAAATCGGGTTTTAGCCAAACTGTATCTACGGATATTTTGTTAAAAACTATGTTTCCTCCGGGGAAATCGGAAGAAATCTGAATGTCATTTTGGCCTTTCGTGAATAAATTTGAAAAGCAAAAAACTATTAATAATACTCTTCTTATAATCATGATTCTATATTTTGATATCTATTTATACTCTAGCCACGCAGTGGCCGAACAGTTTTTACCGGCCACAAACCGAATCCATCGGGCTTGAAAATTCTCTGAAAACTGATGGTTAAATTTTTCGCCGGGTTTTACTGTAACTTCTTTATAAAGCATCCACGGGCCGTGTCCAACAGGTTCCACTTCAATTTTAAAGGTAACAGGTTCACCCGCATCATGCGAAATTTCTAAAGAACGTTTGTCATAAAATCCAATTAAATAAGGATCGGATGGTTCATTGGCTTTCACTGCTGTGTTTTTCCATGGACCGCCGTTTCCAACCGGTTTTCCCAGTTCCCATAAATCATCGATGGCGCCTGCCCAAATGGCGGCTTGTCCGTCATCCGAGCGAATAATATGTTCGCCTGCTTCAGCATCAGGATGAATCCCGGTCATAACCAGCAGGCCCCGATATGAGGCGTAATCGTGAATCCGGAAATTATGCGAAGCAACAGGTCTGATTTTGGCAAATCCGTCGGCATTTTCAGCAGGCAACTCGTAAAACGTACCAGTGGCGTGAAAAAGGTCACGTTCGGTGGCTACTTCACGACAAATACGCAGTTGGGCTGCATCGGTTGGTTGTTTATATTCACCGGCTCCCAGTGGCAGCCGCCACCTGCGGTTTTTGTCGTCAATAATCAGTACCGATGATTCTTCAATTTCGATTACATTTTCAGGAATGGCAAACTTTTCTTTGATAAACGTGTTGGTTTCCGGGTCCTCCTTTTTTACCAGATTTAATGCTGCGTCCAGTTCGTAATATCCGGTTTCAGTTTCCTTTCCGTTTTCAAATGTTACGGTAGAAATTCCCAATGCTCTTCGATCGTCACCCAATCCGTATAATAATCCTCCAATTGATTTTGAACCTGATATTCCTGCAATGCCCTGAAATTTGGCGGATGGCGATGTTTGCCGGTTTTCGGGTCCGGAATAATTAAAGCTCACCGTTGCTGTGGTGGGTGTATCGGTTATCACACGAATCCATTCTCCGGATTCGTTTTCAGTGAATTCAATATTGGTTGAAGCTCCGGCTGTAAGCGTTACCGTTTTCAGGTTTTCCCAGGTTTGATTTCCGGATTTATCTACTTCGAATAGGAAAGACACGGGATTGCTGCCATTGTTATGAATCCATGCCGAACGGTTTGGCCAGCCGGCAAACAGGAAGGGCTCGGATGGTTCTTCAGCTTTTACTTCATCATTCAGCCAAACAGAACCCGAAGCTGTTTTTGTTCCCAACTGGTCGGGTTTTTCGAATGAAGTAAACCACAGGTTGGAGTTGGATTGGCCGGGACCTTCGATTCCTCCCTTGTGTTTTCTTTTATTCAGAAATTCACGATGGGCAGAGTCGTCGCAGCCAAAAACCAGTTGGTCGTTCCACCGGGTAAAATCGCCAATTACCTTCAAATAGGCCGACCGTGGACGAACTCCGGCTGAATTTTCAGCAGTAAATGTTTTGGGAAAACGCCAGAACATGCCGTGCATGGTCATCAGGTAATCGGGATTTCCTTCGGTTCCAACATCGCGGATTCGCGGCCATTCGGTGTTCCATCCGTGAGCCCCGTCGTAACTGTGGCTGGCTTTGGGCAGGCGAAAAAAATCCCAGCCGGTTTCGGGATTACGTACTCCGAGGAGAACCGATTTATGATCCCAGCCGGTAGCCCAAATTGGGTCAGTTTCCGGATTTGCATTTCCATAAATTCCACCAGGCCCGGTTACTTCAACAAACTGGTTGCGGCGGGCAATTTTCCATTCATTTCCATTCCATTCGGCAAGCGCTCCCGCCTCCACATCAAATTTCTGCAAAGCTTCCTGCGTTGCTTCACCATTGTTTGAATATACCACCACACCCTGGCCCGAGTACAAACCTTTTCCGTGAGCGCCTTCAAGCAGTGCAGAAGGCAGATTTGCCGATTCATCTTTTTCTTTCTGATTGCTTACATTACGGTCCTCATAAAGCATAGTAGGCTCGAGTGTATTTATGTCCACCTCGTAAAAACCCTCTTCCATGGTTCCGTAATAAATTTTATTCGCCGGGTCAGACAAATGGCGGGCGTTTCCAGTATGGCGACCCGGCATTTTTTCGTAAGGAATTACCCGCACATTCCGGTTGGCATCGATGGCATACGGGCCTATAAAAAGTTGGTTGCTTTCCAGATGAATCATCCGGTTGGCAGGCGTTCCGCCAATACTTTCGGGGCGAACGATTTGCTCCAGCTTGGGAGTGATTTTGTACAACTTATCGGAAGAGCCAAATGGGAGATGGGGCCCGTATGTGATAACCCACAATCTGTCTGCCCATGGAACAACAGCCCCGGTACCGCATTCGCCTTCGTTGTTGTAGTAAGCAAGGTGCGGGTAAATACCGCTGATTTGACGAGGTAAGTTATACTCTTTATTCCCATTCTGTAACGTGCAACCTGAAAGGAAGAACATAATAGTTATCAATAATATATTTTTCATGATATATAATTTTTTGTTCGTTTGTTAGTGCCATTATTAAAGTCAATTTTCTACCCAAAACTCCCAGCTCAAATGCGTCAATTCCGTTACAATTTCATTTCCTTTTTGCATCTTATCCAATATGCCCATTGTATTTTCTCCTCTTTCCCAGGGTGTATAGCGATAACATTGCCACTTTCCCTTTTTGCCAGTATTGATGTTGAAGGTATAATTTTTTCCTGTGCGGTTTGACACCACGATGGTACGTTTCCCATTGGGTTTTTCGTAAGCAAAAATCCGCGCATCTTTATTGTAGCTGTTTTCTGAAATGTCCAGCACTTTGCAGTTCCAAGGCATGTGTTTTACAAAACTCCCCACTGCATTCCAGTTAAAATCATTATAAATCCAAGTTCCCGGTTTCATATTGGCAGCTTCCAAATCAAGTTTCATTGCTAAGGAATGGATATTTATCGGACTGCTCATTCCAACTTCCACATCGAAATTCTGCATATCTTCTCCTTTCAGAAATACGGCATGAGGAGCGCCATAAAT
The DNA here is from genome assembly GCF_041687215.1 of Mariniphaga sp. Taxonomy (NCBI): domain Bacteria; kingdom Pseudomonadati; phylum Bacteroidota; class Bacteroidia; order Marinilabiliales; family Prolixibacteraceae; genus Mariniphaga; species Mariniphaga sp. The sequence continues at coordinate 41,959 of NZ_JAWLCI010000004.1, read as the reverse complement.
ACCGGCTTCTTCCCCGGTATGATTGTCAATTGTGATACGACCTTTTAGTAATTGTTTAGTATAAATCAAATCTTTCCGTTCTTCGTCTTCAAAAACAAGGTTTGTTTTTTCCCAGCCTTTCGGGATATATCCTCCTTTTTCTTCAACTACCATGTATCCAGTAGCATTCTGATTAATGCTAAAAGTATAGCCCAGCCCCGGTTCAGTATCTTTTCCCGGTCGGATGGCATTGATATACTCCATTTCTTCAAATTCTTTAGGCAAGTTATTAATCAACGGACCTTTAACCCAACGTTCGTAACCGCCGATGTTTTTCACATGATGTTCTTCCATCAGTGATTTCCAGAATCCGAGCGAATAACCACTGGCTTCGGCATTTTTAATAGGTTTTAAGGCATGAAGCCAGTACCAGGTTGGATTTTCGCCCAGCTGAAATGAATTCATAATGTGTTGTACTGTGTTCAGGCATCGCTCAGGTGTAGCGCCACCCCTCAGATATTCGTATTCGTTTTGAAACCACGGACGAGAAGGAAGTTCCTTCTTAATATTTTTGCCAACTTCATTTACACTTTCGGAATCCCAACCTATCGTGTGAACCACGTAAGCATCCACAAGTTCTGCAATCTCAGCACGATGCATTCCCGTGGCTATTTTTCTGGGAAATTCACCTTCTGTATCGCTGATTAAAAGAATTTCAGGGTCGGCTTCTCGAATGGCGCTAGCTGCATAATAATAAGTCATTACATAATCTTCAGCACTGAAATATTTGCATGTGGAGTAAGAATTATTAGAAACATGGGGTTCATTGGCCAATCCCCACTTCGAAACTTTTATTCCGACATCCTTTAATGTTTGAACATCGGTCACGCAAGCTTTTCCGAAATCTTTTAAAAATTTTATCGTGTCGCCTTTGTAAACGGGATCATTAGCAAAGTTCGGGCCAAAGCATTTCAGTGTGTTGTAGCGGTCTTCCGAACCTTTTCCAAGGTAACTCTCATTCGCTTTCCAATAAGGGGCAGGCGACCAGTATTCCAGTGAAACACCTTCGACGCCAGCCCATTCCATCATCTGGCGGATTTCTTCCAATTGTGTTTCCCATCTGGGGAACAATTTTTTTTGCTCCGAGTCCAAACCACGCCAGTACAATCCTCCGGCTAAACGGCAATAGCGAAAACCTGCCAACATTTCTTTGGCAAAACGTTCGCGCTCCGCTGGTATCAGGTCGTGTGGCACAGCATGCCTGTCTTCGGGTAAACCAGTGTTTCCCGAACCAATGGCATCGCTTTGAATTTCAAAACCGATGCCCCAAACGGTTTGTTTGTATAAATCTGAAACTATAATTTTATTGTCAACATGGTTGATTTTATTTTGCACCGTAGAACATGCAAAAAAGAAAATAAATGTAACTAATAAAAGATGCTTTGTTTTCATTTCAAGATGGCATTAATGTGGTTATTTATTAATCTTTTAAATTCTACTATTTGATTTTTATATTGTGAAGAGCCTGCTAAATTTTTCATCTCCAGAGAATCGCTGCTTTGATCATACAATTCAACAAATGTAGGTTTGCCCGTTAAACTGTCCCCTTAAGTTTCAATATAACGATAATCTTCACTTATTACGGTAAGATTTGGTTTTGCAGCGCCATAAGTCCCCAATCCTTCATAAACAAAAGATGACCGCCATTTTTTATTTTTATTTTTCAGTAGTGGAATAATGCTTTCCCCGTGGATTTCAGAAGGAATTTTTATTCCGGCTAATTCCAAAATAGTTGGTGCCATATCGATATTCAACACAATCTGGCTGTTAACAGAAGGTTTCAGTCCCGGACCAACCAAAAAAAACGGTACGCGTGAAGAAGGACGATAAGGCAGCACTTTACTGGTAAAGCCATGTTCTCCCAACATCCAGCCATTGTCGCTCATGAAAAAAATGTAAGTGTTTTCACGTAGTCCGAGATTTTCCAGTTCCCTGAGTAAAAGACCTAAAAACTGATCCATTTCCGTGATTACCGAATAATATTCCATCGTGTGTTGCTGAATAGCTAAAGAATCAGGATATCCATATACTTTTGCCTGAGTAAGATTTCTTACCTGTTTCAGGTATTCCGGTTTGCCGGATAAATCATCCAAACGATTTTTAGCGACAGGCATTTCAGTAACGTTGTAATTTTTTGTAGTTTCCACTCGTGCATCCCAAATTAAATTTCCGTTCATGTGAGGGGTTTGTGGATTATGCCAAAGAAAAAATGGTTTATCACCTTTTGCAGCTTCTTTTAAAAAATCAACCGATCGCTTGGCACAATATAAATCACAATGCATTTCGGGATTGATCTTCTCTCCTTCATCATAAATTGTGCGTCCGTAATACGTTCCGTTCCCTTCGAAATAAACCGAAAAATCGAATCCGGCATCAGCCGGATGCCTGCCAATATGCCATTTACCTGAAATACCAGTTTGATATCCAGCTTCCTGTAAATAATTGGCAATAGTTATTTCTTTAGGATTTAAATCACTACCCAACTGTAAAACCCCGTTGGCACTTCCGTAACGTCCGGTTAATAATGCTGCGCGACTAGGACTGCATAATGAAAAAACAACATTCGCATTAGTGAAACGAATGCCTTGTTGAGCCATTTTATCCAGTTCAGGTGTAATGATTACATTATTACTGTTTGCTCCAAGAGCATCGAAGCGTTGATCATCGGTATAGATAAATATGATGTTGGGCTTTTTTTTGTCTTTATATTGACCCAACGAAGATTTGAAAAGTAATAAAATGATTGCAATAAAAAATAGTTGGAGTAGCAAAAAGGATTTCCACATTTCAATTTATTTACAATTTTCAACCACTACTTCCATTTTAAGCGAGTATGAATTATCTTCGGAATCATTTGTAATTAAAGTTACAACGTACCTTCCTGGGTTTTTGTAAATATGTTTGCTTTCTTCTTTAATAACATACCAATTATTATCATCGCCATAGTTAATTTTTACATTATAGGCTAAATTTGTCATTCTATTCCAAAAAAGAACTTCAGATTCTGGTCTAATTCCTCTTAATGGGTAATAATATGCCCATCCTTTTGGAAATTTTAAATTTTGAATTTGCAAAGTATCATAAACTGTAACATATAAAAAATCCCTATCTATAGATTCGTCATTTGTTGTAACAATTAATTCTTCAGAATAGATTCCTGGCTTGTAATAAGTTTTTTTAGCAGTAGCCTTATTGATTATTTTTCCATTACTTAATTTCCACTTATATTCCTTTATTTGCTTGGAATTGTTTGCTATAGAGCGGCTTGCATCTAAATTTAGAGTATCTCCGACCACTGCAAATCTGTAACCACCGGCTACTGCAATAACAGGGTCTGGATATTTTTTCAAATACATTTCCATCAAAAAGGGAAATGAGGCTAATTTTATGTTATTAATTGACAAATGGACATGCAAGTGTGGATCATTAGTTTGACTTTTTTTACCATTCCATGTCATTCCAGTTTTTCCTATAATTTCACCAGCTTTGATAAAATTTCCTTCTGAATGTTTTTTGTTAATATTCTCAATATCCATGTGCGCGAAGCGCCATTCAACACCGTCATCATTCAAAATGCAAATCCCATTAGAGCCCCCATCACCATTTGGAAGCGGGGATTTGGTAATTAATCCATCACAAGGTGAAACAACATTTAATTTACCAGGAATGGCGCCAAAATCCTCTCCTCTGTGATAATAGAGGTGATTAAACGGGACTAATGAAGACCAGGTATTTTTATAAACAGCAGAATGCCATAAATAATCATTAATGGGAAAAACTAAATTTTCAGGCCCCCATGATTCATTTTCCAAACGAAGAGAAATTCGAACATCTTTCTCCAAGTTTCCACATTTACCATAGATAGCACTTTCATCAAATTTTTTTATATTTTCAATATAGATTCTAAGCCCATTTGCAGTTAAAGGCATTTCGTATGGCCTGTGAAACAGATTTACAATATTACCATCTACTTCAAGTTTAACTTTAAATTGATAAAAGTTGTAATCAAGCCCAATATCTTTAAACCAATAATTTTTTTCTATAAATGGTTCAACTGATATCAATTTGATTTTTTTTTGAACATCATTCAATTTGTCAATTCTTTTGAAAACATGTGTTTCTCCTATATTCAGCTCAAAAATATAGGGATACCCAGGTTTATTGAGAACTACTATACCTTCATCTTTTGGTTTGCTTTTTGTATTCAAAACGAATCCAAAGAGGAAGACGATTATAAATAATGCTTTTGTTGTCTTCATCAATCTATTTTTTGTCGTATGTTATAAAATTATAGAAATTGAGAGAAATGGATTTGGCTCCATTTCTCTCAATATTTATTTAATATCCAGGATTCTGCTTTAAATTTGGATTTACATCCATTTCAGCTTGTGGGATTGGCCATAAATAATCCCTGTTCGGATTAAAACTTCTGTCTGTTATAATACGTAGATTATTTTCATCACTTCCGTAATGTGGAATACCATCTTCATCAATGTCAGGTACATTAATAATATCATAACTGCCTTTTGGTCTGCCAAACACAGGTCTGTTTAATGCTTTTTCTGCAATTTTCCATCTTCTTATATCATACAAACGAAGACCTTCAAAAGCCAGCTCAACCTTTCTTTCTCTCCTAACAATTTTTCTCAATTCAATTTGATTTGTAGTAGTAATTTCCGGCATATTAACATTTGGTCGTTGTCTGACCTGATTTATTGCATCTAAAACTGTTTGATCAATATTATTTTTTTCAATTTTAGCTTCGGCATACATTAACAGGACTTCAGCATAACGTGAAAGAATTAGATTAATTTCTGATTCGTATGGATTTTCATAAGCATCTATTTCATCAACATATTTTTTCCAATGGTACCCCGAAAATGAACCATATGCACTCGTGACATTAGTGTTTTGAACACGAATGGAGTCTCCACCTTCCCGAAATTGCCATGTGTAAATACTGTCGGGATGAGTATAAATATTCCAAGTACCAAATCTCATTCCATCATAAAAGATTGATTGTCTCAAACGAGGATCTCTGTTTTTAAATGGATTTGACTGGTCATAAATAGGAGATTCATCTATGGGCTTGCCATCAATTGCCTCATATGAATCAATTAAATCCTGCAATGGAATAACATAGTTCCATGAAGAAGCGACTCCATTATCAGGTGACATATCCAATGTATAGCTATGAAAATTTGTTGGTTTTTTAAACTGAAAATCCAAAATTATTTCATCACAATTCTCTCCTTCATAGTGAAATAATTTTTCATAATTCGGGTACAAAGAATATACCCCTAAATTCATAACCCTCTGTGTTGCATCAATCGCTATATCCCACTTTTCATTATATAATGCTGTTCGAGCTTTATATGTTAGAGCAGCGCCCTTTGTTATCCTCCCTTTATCCGATCCACTATACTCAATGGGTAAATCTATTGAAGCTTCTTCAAATTCATTCAGGATAAAATCAACTATTACAGATTTTTCAGTTCGTGATACATTGGGTTCTTCCAAGGGAGGAGTTTCTTCTAACAGGGGTACATCTCCATATAATTCTATGAGATGATGATAAAAATATGCTCTGAGAAATTTTGCTTCTGCTTTAATTCTATTAAATACTTCTTCATTCGTATTCTCCTTCCCCTTATCCATATTGCTTAACAGGCTATTGCATTTAGCAATTCCATTGAACATTCTGTTCCACTGGGTTCTTGGATATCCAGATTGAGAATCATGAATGCCTATTCCAACATCACTACCATATCTTTCCCATGCAATATCTGTCGTAGTTTCTAAATGCCACGGGAACATTCTTGAATTAAAATTTCCCCAATTGGCCGTTTCGGTTACTAAATTTTTATAGCAAGCATTTATTCCCATAATTAATTCTTTCTCATTACTGTAGAAAGTTTCAGTTGAAGGTGAATCTAATGGATATTTATTTAAAAAATTATCATCACAAGAGAAAAGCAAAACAATTAATAATGCTATTGCTTTAAATTTTAAAACTTTAAATGCTATTTTCATAACGATTTTTTTAATATTTACTAAAACTGTACATTTATTCCTAAAGTATAGGAAGCAAAAAATGGATGAACATCGTTATCACGTAATCTTGTTTCTGGGTCCCATCCCGGATAAAAATTATCTAAGGTAAGTAAATTATCACCTGCAATATATATTCTTAATTTGTCAAGCTTTAACTTATTAGTTAATTCTTTGGGAAGTGTATATCCAAGTTGGGCATTTTTCAACCGTAAATATGCTGCACTTCTCATCCAGTAAGAAGATACTTTTTGATTATTTTGGTAAGCTATCCAATATCGGGGATATTCAGCATTTGGGTTTTCGGGAGTCCATCGTGAATCGATATGCCATTTTTGAAGTTTTCCTCCATTGTAGAAAGCCCATATTGCATCATTATCTAAATAACCATCGACCTTTCCAATTCCCTGAACAAACAATCTGGCATCAAAACCTTTATATTCTGCAGTAAGATCAAAACTGTAGCTAAATCGAGGTATTTGATTACCTATAACCACCCGGTCATCTGCATTAATAACTCCATCAGCAGTATCGGGAATACCATCTCCATCAGAATCAATAGTCAATTGGTCCTTGTATCTGATGTCACCAGGTCCCACCGTTCCATCTTGAAAAGCATGTTCTGCAACTTCATTTGGTGTTTGAAATAAACCATCAGCTTCATACCCAAAAATAGCATTTATAGGTTCTCCTTCTCTAATTGTTGTTGCAGTGTAATTATATGGTCCAGTATCTTTTAAATCTAATACTTTGTTTTTAACATCTGAAAGCATAAAAGATACTCCATATCTAAATTCTCCATCATGATTATTATAGCTTGCTGCCAGGTCCCAGCCTTTGTTTTCAACACTTCCTGCATTTTGATATGGTGCACTGAATCCCATTGTTGCTGGTATTGGTAAACGCAGTAAAATGTCATCAGTTCTTTTAATATAATAATCAAATAGTAGTGAGAATTTGTTAAAAAGCCCTAAATCTAATCCGAAATTAGTAATAGTTGTAGTTTCCCATCTTATGCTACTATTTGAGTAGGTTGTAATTGATGCTCCTCCCTGTGATTGCTCTCCAAAAACAACATCATGACTAGTTCCTAAATCAACAGTAGAAACAAAAGGATATTCACCAATTTGTTGGTTTCCTAACATTCCCCATGACCCTCTAAGTTTAAGATTGCTTAAAAAATGAATATCTTCCATGAAATTTTCTTCAGAAATTCTCCAACCTGCTGAAAGGGATGGGAAAAATGAATATTTATTTCCTTCTGCAAAACGGGAAGACCCATCATATCTAAAATTTGCCTCAAGTAAATATTTTTCATTTAAGTTATAATTAAATCTTCCAAACATCGAGCGAAGACTCCATTCATGACCACTGCCAGAGTTTAATTGAATTGCCGCATCGCCAGCATTTAAAACCTTATAATCCTGTAAGGGGAAATTTTCTCTATAGGCGTTTGTCCATTTGTATAAATATTCAGTTTGTTCAAAGCCTGCAATAATGTTAAAATTGTGAACATCCAAAGATTTTTGATATCTTAATAAGGCACTAGAATAAATATTTTGAGATTTATTGAAGTTTACATTCAGTTGATTTTTAGCAGGATAACTTCCCGCCTTATTCCCTTCAAAAGTATATGTATCGTACATTTTTATAAATGAATCTCCTTCATATATTTTATAAGTAGGTGCAAATGTAAACTCAATATTCAAATCTTCTGTTATTTGATATTCTGCTTTTGCATTAAAAATGGCTGATTTTCTTTCTCCTATTGATAAACCACCATCTAATGCCATAGCCAAGGGGTTGATGTTTGCATACCCGACACCATACCTTCCATCCGATAATTTATCAAGTTGAACTGGTTTTGCTCGATGCAACTGATACCATACTCCTTGAGAGGGTTCTTCAGTTTTCGAAGAAATTCCATTAAAGTCTAATCTAAAATGTAATCTATCTGTCGCTTGAATGTCAGTATTTAATCTTATTCCAAAACGGTTGAAATTAGTGTTTGGCATAACTGATTCTTGGTCAAGATAGTTTAGCATTAATAAGTTTCTAACTTTATTAGATCCTCCATTAACCGTTAAACTATGTTTTTGTTGAAATGCTGAATTCTTTAATACGGAATTATTCCAATTAACATGTGGATATTCGTCACTAGGTTGATTTGCCTGCCAATTTTGAATATATCCCTGGTCATAAGCCGGAATTTTCCCCTCGTTTGTTAATGCTTCATTATAATGAGTCATAAAATCATAACCATCTGAGAATTCAACCTGGTCTGTAACGAACTGATATCCAGCATTAACGTCGTATGAGACAAATAATTCGCCATCTTTCCCTCGTTTTGTATTTATTAAAATGACACCATTAGATGCCCTTGAACCATATATTGCTGCAGATGCCGCATCCTTAAGAATTGAAATACTTTCGATATTACTTGGTTCGACATCGTTTATATTTCCTTCCACACCATCAATTAAAACAAGCGGATCATTTTTAGATGCAGATGCCCCAATTGTAAGAGTTCCTTCCCCTCTAACCCGAATAGAGCTTTGACTACCTGGCTGACTAGATCTGGCATTAATATTAACACCCGGAGCAATCCCCTGTAAAGCATCAGCAGTCTGCACAACATTTCTTTGTGTCAATTTATCTCCGCCAATATCAGAAACCGAACCTGTTAAATTACTGCGTTTTTGGGTTCCATACCCAACAGCAACCACTTCTTCAATTCCAATCACATCTGGTTCCAAAGCCACACTAATATTTGTCTGGCTCCCAACAACCACCTCCTGCGTCAACATTCCCACAAACGAAAATACCAAAGTGGCATCTTCGGGAATATTGGAAAGTGAGTAATTCCCGTCGGCATTGGTAACCGTTCCCTGGGTAGTTCCTTTTATAATTACAGTAACACCAGGCAATGGCTGTCCTCCAAAATCGGTAACTGTTCCGGAAACGGTTTGCTGCTGCTGCAAATCAACAATTTCATAAACCGGTTCGTTTTTTGAAAACAGCACCACCTGCCGGTCGATAATCTGCCAGGCAGCATCGGAGCTTTTAAAAAGTTTGTCGAGTGCCTTGTCGATGGTAAGGTCTTTAAATTCAACACTAACTTCCCTGTCGGCATCAATCATTTTGCTGTTGTAAAGAAACCGGAATTCCGACATGTTTTCGATTTCCAGCAAAACTTCGCGAACAGTGGAGGTTTCCATGTTCAGATTTAGCTTTGTTGCCTGGGCATAACTACCGAGCGCGTAACTCTGGGCAACCGCGAGGATTAAAGCGTACAATGTTAACCTCATCTTACGAAACGTTTTTTCGGCCCATAGTTTTTGTATCACAGGCCAGGTACTACATAAAATTTCCATAAATTTACATGCTTTTAAATTAATAAATTGGTTATTAAGGCCTTTTCTTTCGGTCAGGAAAGAGAAAGGCGAAAAGTACTCAAGGGGCGCCAGGCGTCCCTTTTTTAGTTCATTCTATTTTTGTTTTATTACAATTTCCATTTTGCTAAACGTTTTATCGGTTTTCATTTCTCTTCGTTTGATGGTATATTCAATAGGCGCTGATATTTTAAGCAATTCGAGCGCCTGCTCCAGCGATTCATCTTCGAAGGTAGCGGTATAAGCCCAGCCTTTTAATTCCGGGCCTTCAAGCTGAATGTCCACATTAAACCAGCGGTTGAGGCGGCGAACCACATCGGGCATCGGGTCATCGCGGAAAACAAGCAGGCCTTCTTTCCATGCTTTGTATTTAGCGGTATTCACTTTATCAACTGCCAATTTATTTTCGGATTCCATACAGATTGCTTTTTCTCCGGGTTTCAACTGAATGATGTCTTTTTTTGTGGTGTGATAGTCACCCTGAAAGAGGTTAATTCCTCCTTCAACCAGTACAATTTCGGTGAGTTCTTCGTGCGGGTACCTGGTGGCAATAAACTCTGTACCGGTTACTTCAATATTAATTCTGCCGGTATTGACAATGAAAGGCACTTCTTTATTTTCAGCCACCTCAAAATAGGCTTCGCCGGAGAGTCTTACCTGGCGAATGGAGTTGTTGAAAACCAGTGGATAACTGAGGCTGGTTTTGGAGTTGAGATATACTTTGGTGCTGTCGGGCAGGTAAAACTCTGACCGCATGCCTGCGGGAATTTCCAGAGTGTGCCACGCTATAAATGGCTCGGGTGTTTTTTGCGGTTTTTCCAGTGCAAACCAGAGCGTTGCAACAATTAGCGGCAGAATAAGAATTGCTGCCACTTTTTGGAAAATATCAAATAGTCTGATTTTTTTCTGCTTCTCAATTTTGCCATTGACCTGCTGAATGGCTTTTTCGGGGTCGTACTTTTTCATGCGGCGCAGTTGTTCTATTCCTTCCCAGGCTCTGAGGGAGTCGGCAAAGATTTGCCGGTTCTCCTCAGATGCCGCCTTCCACTGTTCTACCTTTTCCCTTTCCTCCGGGTTTAATGTACCTTCGAACCAGGAAGGAATCAATTCTTCTATATGGTAATCCTTCATTTATTTCTTATTCTGATGCGCTTTTTGGCGCTTTGTATTGTTTAGACGAATGGGAAGGAAAATACACATATTGATTTGAGAAAAAAAATCAAATTTAATTGTTTTCAATACTTGTTCGGAGCGCGTCCCCCTTAGCTGAGATTTTGCCATGAAAACGGCTGTATGCCAAAGGGGGAATTAAAGGGGAACTATCAATAGTTTCTTGGGCTGAATGCGACTGGAAAGGGACAAATGGCATTTGTCACTGGGGCTGTTCGAGTGCTTCTTTAACTTTTAGCACATACTGGCGCGATACATTTACAGCCCGGGAATAATCGAGCAAATCCAGTTTTAACCCCTCGGATGTTTTGTTTACTTTTTGAATGCAGTGGATGTTAACAACCGTTGAGCGATGGCACCGGATGAGGAACGGGTATTGTGTCAAAAGCTGTTCTGCATAAGCCAGGGTGTTCCGAACCATTCTCCGGCTCACTTTTTCATTTTGTTTGTAAATGATTTCGATGTAATTGCCTGCCGATTTGATAAGAATAATTTGTTCCGGGAACAGAAAAAACCGTTCCGACTGATTTTCCGATTCAAATTCAATTCCATTTAACGTGTCAGCATCAGGTTCTTTAGCGTCTATATCCTGGTTTTGCGCCATAATTGATTGAAGTTTGGTTTTCAGGAATTTATATTCGGTTACAATAGCCAGCACAGCAACCGACGCTGCAGAAATCAAAACAATATTCACCGCAATATGAAAGTTTACCCCGATTTTTCCAACGTAACGCGCATAAAAAGCGAAAGCAACTGAATTCAGAATGAGAAAAAGCAGATGTAAAACAGCTTCTTTTTTTATAGTCCATTTTTCAGTCTGAAACAGATTGGGCAAAACAGATGGAACAACGATTCGGCAACCGGTCAGCAGCAAAAGGTGGATGACTCCGAACCCGGCCAGGATTAAAAGTTTTTTATTGAATTCCGAAACCGGAGGATCGAGGGGTTGAAAAAACAAAAGGAATAAAAACAGGCCCAATGAAATGCCTGCAGCCGACTGAAGATTCAGTTTCAAATCATCGGTAAAAGGGTAAGGTTTATTTTTAATGCCAGGCATTTTTATTTCATTCATTGATTAAAATACCGCCAGCAGCAAATCAATATCTTTTGAAGGCAGGTTAAACAACCGCCCGATTTCGTGATTGGTTAAAATACCGTGATAAATGTAAACTCCTTTGCGGAAACCGCGTGAGTTTTTGATGTAATTGTCCACCCCGCCACTGTCGCCAATTGAAAGTAAAATCGGTATCAGGATGTTACTTAAAGAAATGGATGCGGTTCGGGCCACAATGGCCGGAGAATTGGGCACACAATAGTGTACAACGCCATGTTTTAAGTAAGCCGGATTTTTGAGGTCGGTACACCGGGTTGTTTCGAAACATCCGCCCTGGCTGGCATTCAAATCTATAATAACCGAACCTTCCTTCATCTGTTTTACCAAATCTTCGGAAACTTTAAATTTTGGTGTGGTGTTAAATTGCATGGCGCCAATAACTGCGTCGGCCGAAATAAGCGCTTTGCGTAAAACTTTCGGATAAAACACCGAAGTGAAAATGCGCTGTCCCAGTTTTTCTTCCAGTTTGCTGAGGTCGTAAACCGAAGTGTCAAAAACCTTTACTAAAATGCCAAGACTTAGCGCTGCCCGGGCAGCATATTCCGCAGCAGTACTGGTGCCGATAATTACCAGCTCGGCGGGTGTGATTCCGGTTACTTCGCCAAAAAGTACGCCCTTTCCGTTTCGGGTGTTGCTCAGGTATTCGCTGGCCAGTGTAATGGACGTGGCGCCGGCTATCTGGCTCATCTGGTGCACGAAAGGTGCAAATCCGTGTTCGTTTTCAATGTTTTCGTAAGCGATGGTGGTTACCCGTTTTTGCATTAGTTTTTGAATGGACTCGCTGCAATGGGCCTGAATTTGCATATTCGACAGAATGGCCTGGTTTCCGCGCAACTGGTCAATTTCGTCTTCGTTGAAGGGAGCCACCCGTAAAATGATGTCGCACTGGAAAATTTCTTCTTTTTTTTCCACTATCTGAGCACCTGTTGCCCGATACTCTTTGTCGGAATAACTGGCCATTTTACCGGCATTTTTTTCAATCAGAATTTCGTGTCCGTAAGATGTAAGCAAATCAACGGCTTGCGGCGTAAGAGGTACCCGGTATTCCACCTGCTCAAGATCAGACGGAATTCCAATTTTCATTTTTTGACCTTTGTTCTGAATTTCCAGCATTTCCTCCTGGGGCATCAGCATGGTTTTTGAAACCGCCATGTTCTCTTTTGTTCCTTCACGGGTAGTCATGCGCAATCAGTTTTAAGTGATTAAATGGTTTAGCAAGTTACATTCAAATGTGTAATTTTCAAAATTTTGCTGAAATTAGCCGGTCTCCGTTTTCCTGCACGTCAATTTTTACTTCCACAACATTTTGGGGCAGTAGTGGTTCAATTTTTTCGGGCCACTCAATCAGGCAGTAATTTCCGCTGTAAAAATAATCTTCGTAGCCCAGGTCAAACGCTTCTTCCAGGTCTTTTATCCGGTAAAAATCGAAATGAAAAATAGAACCGCCAGCGTCGGTTTTGTATTCGTTAATGAGCGCAAAAGTGGGACTGGTTACATTGTCGGGCGTCCCCAGTTCGTGGCAAACAGCCTGAATAAACGTAGTTTTTCCGGCACCCATTTTTCCATAAAAAGCGAAAACCCGCTGATCAGGAAACGCGTTGATGAGTTTTTTTGCCGCTCTTCCCAAAGCTTTTATTGTGGTTACATTTTCTGAATACATTTTTTTCCTGAACCAGTTAATGATTTTTTATCTGACGAATTCGGATGTCCAATTCGTATTGCAATATTACAAAATGAATAGTATTATCTGGGGCTGACAATAAAAAATAAGACATAAATCAGGGATTTGAGTTGTGTTTAAAAGTTTCGTTTCGGTAAAAAGTATTAATTTTGACCAAAACTTAAAAATTGAAACAATGAAAATACCAGCAGAATTGAAATACACCGAAGACCATGAATGGGTTCGTGTTGAGGGCGATACAGCCACAGTTGGAATTACCGATTTTGCCCAGGGAGAATTGGGCGATGTTGTTTTCGTTGAAATTGAAACTGAAGGCGAAGAACTGGACAAAGGGGAAACTTTTGGAACAGTTGAAGCCGTAAAAACCGTTTCAGATTTGTTTATGCCCGTGGGCGGCGAAGTTGCTGAAGTGAACGAAGCCCTGGCCGACGAACCGGAACTCGTTAATAAAGATCCTTACGGCAAAGGCTGGATGATCAAAATAAAAATGAGTGATTCATCTGAGATTGATGATCTTCTTTCTGCTGATGATTACAAAAAAATGGTTGAGGCGTAAAAATCCAACTTATACCATATTCTGTTTAAAACATTTTTAGCAGGTAAATAAAAACCAGGATTGAAATTCAACCCTGGTTTTTTATTCTGCATATAGCTGGAATCTTTCAGAAAAGACAAACAATTATCCGCATTTTGAGGAGCCGCACGACAGGCAGGTGAGGCAACCTTCCTGGTAAACCACTTCGTCTGACCCACATTCTTCGCACAGTGCATCTTCGGCCAGGGTTCCATCGGGAATGTATTTTTTCAGCGCCCTTGCCACACCGGCTTTCCACGAGTTTATGGTTTCGTTGTCGAGTTGAAGGCTGGTCACCAGTTCCACCACTTTATGAATGGGCATTCCGTGCCGCAATGTTCCGGAAATGAGTTTCGCATAGTTCCAGAATACAGGGTTGAATTTGTAGGAAAGTCCTTCGATGGTGGTTTTGTAGCCACGCTTGTTTATATACTGGAAATCGTACCGTGAGTTTCCGTCGCTGTCGTAACTTTTAAGAATATAACCAACGGTTACGGAACGCGGCAATAAAATTCCATCTTCATCGTCCAGTAAACCGGTGAAAATTTCGTAAGGTTTATTGTCCATCAACCCGATAAAAGCGATCCATTTTTCCTTGTTATTCTGGAATCTGACTACATCGGCCTCAAGTATTTCCGGCCGTTTAGTCGGGAACCCTGTTTTTTTCTTTTCGGTTCCGTTGTTGTTTATAAGAACTCCCGAGCGTGATCCGTCGCGATAAACGGTAACACCTTTACAACCGCTTTTCCAGGCTTCAAAATAAAGCTGGCCAACCAGTTCTTCCGTTGCATTCGACGGCAGGTTTATGGTCACGCTGATGGAATGGTCCACCCATTTCTGAATTCTTCCCTGCATCCGTACTTTCGATAACCAGTCCACATCGTTTGAAGTGGCTTTGTAGTAAGGAGAATCTTTTACGATTTCATCCAGTTCTTCCTGGGTATATTCGCGGTTGGTATCGTGTCCGTTGGCTTCCATCCAGATTTTAAATTTGTGGTGGAATACGATGAATTCTTCCCAGTGATCGCCCACTTCGTCCACAAAATCAACCCGCACGTCTTTGTCGTTTGGATTAACTTTGCGGCGACGTTTGTAAACCGGAAGGAATACCGGTTCGATACCCGAAGTTGTTTGGGTCATCAAGCTGGTGGTTCCGGTTGGTGCAATGGTGAGCAGCGCAATGTTACGGCGACCGTATTTTGTCATCTCTTCATACAAAGAAGCATCGGCATTTTTTAACCGGTTGATGAACGGATTGTCCTTTTCCCTTTCGGTATCGTAAATGGTGAACGCACCGCGTTCTTTGGCCAGGAAAACGGATGAACGGTAAGATTCCAGCGCTACGGTTTTGTGGATTTCTTCCGAAAAATCGGTGGCAATGTCGCTTCCGTATTCCAGTCCGAGTGCAGCCAGCATATCGCCTTCGGCAGTTATGCCTATTCCGGTGCGCCTGCCTTCTTTTGCTTTTCTTTTAATATTTTCCCACAGTTTTTTCTCAACTGCTTTAATCTCTTCTTCTTCCGGGTCGGCATTCACTTTGTCGATAATGGCGTCTATTTTTTCCAGTTCCAGATCGATGATGTCGTCCATAATGCGCTGGGCATAGTGAATATGCTCTTTAAACAGTTCGAAGTTGAATTTTGCTTTCGCTGTAAACGGGTTTTCAACATACGAATAGAGGTTGATGGCCAGCAGGCGACAACTATCGTATGGGCAAAGCGGAATTTCGCCGCACGGATTGGTGGACACGGTGCGGTAACCCAAATCGGCGTAACAGTCGGGTACCGATTCTTTAATAATGGTATCCCAGAACAGAATTCCCGGTTCGGCCGATTGCCAGGCATTTTTTACAATTTTTTCCCAGAGCTTTCCGGCATCAATTTCTTTTTTGTAAACTGGTTTTTTGGAATGAATCGGGTACGACTGTTCATAATTTACACCTGCCTCAACGGCTTTCATAAATTCGTCTTCAATTTTAACCGATACATTTGCCCCGGTTACTTTTCCCTGCTCCAGTTTGGCATCAATAAAGCTTTCGGAATCGGGGTGTTTAATGGAAACCGAAAGCATAAGCGCACCGCGGCGACCGTCCTGAGCCACTTCGCGGGTAGAGTTGGAGTAACGTTCCATAAACGGAACAATGCCTGTAGAGGTAAGTGCCGAATTTTTTACCGGAGAGCCTTTCGGCCTGATGTGCGATAAATCGTGCCCCACACCTCCGCGGCGTTTCATGAGTTGAACCTGTTCCTGGTCAATTTTCATTATTCCGCCGTAAGAGTCGGAATTGCCGTCGTTGCCAACAACGAAACAGTTCGAAAGCGAGGCAATCTGGTAATCGTTGCCAATGCCGGTCATGGGTCCTCCCTGCGGTACAATGTACCTGAATTCTTTCAGAACATTAAAAATTTCATCTTCTGTAAGCGGGTTAGGGTACCGCTTTTCAATTCGTGCAATTTCTTTGGCCAGCCTGCGGTGCATGTCATCGGGCGTGCGTTCGAAAATATTCCCGAAAGAATCTTTCAGGGCATATTTGTTTACCCAAACCCGTGCTGCCAAATCGTCTCCCTTGAAATAGACCAGGGAGGCTTTTACCGCTTCTTCCTGCGAATAAATTTTTTTCCCGGTCGCGGTTGATTTTACTGATACTTCTTCAAATGCCATAGTGTCCAGTTAATATTTAATGTATTTTAATTTATTTTTAAAATGAGTTAATTCTGTTCTGAAATTGTGCTACGCAAGATAGAACAGAAAGCAAAATTCTGGAATACTTTTAAGGATAAAAAAATGAAAAGTTATCAACTTTAAGCTGTTACTGTTTTGATATTTAGTGCTTTGCCCTGTTACTTTCCAGAAAAAGTTTACCAAAAACAATAACTTAGCTTGTTTTTACAAGATATTTTTTTATCGAATTTTCGGTTGAAAAAACCAATTTTTCAGGAATGGGATTAATAACAAAATACGTGCAAAAACGAATTAATTGTTAAAAACTTTTTTTATGATAAGATTTGTCGCTCCCACGTTTTTTTCTACATAATTTTTGCAAACCGCTGATGCTTCTGCCAGTTTGGAGTTATCTGCCAAAAATTCATTCAGGGTGAATTCAAGCTGCTTAAAATTCTGAACAGGAAATGCTCCTCCCAATTTTTTCAAATCTACCGCTTCTTTGAATTTTTCGTAGTTGGGTCCAAAAATTACGGGGAGCCCGAATGTGGCGGCTTCCAGGATGTTGTGAATTCCCACGCCAAATCCTCCGCCAATGTATGCCAGATTTCCGTATCGGTAAAGTGACGAAAGCAACCCGACAGAATCAATTATCAACACCCGAAAACGGGCAACTTCTTTTTCTCCCGCTTTACTGAACCTGATGTGTGAGGTTTTCAACAATTGCTCCAGCTTGTTGATATTTGCATCTGTCACTTCGTGAGGTGCAAATACTACTTTTAGGTTGGGATGGCTGTTAATAAACGCTGCAAGCAACTCCTCATCGGGCTTCCAGGTACTTCCGGCAATTAACAGCGGCTGACTGTCCTTAAACTTTTCAACAATTGGAATTTCTTTTGCACTTTTAGCAATAGCAGCCACACGGTCGAAACGGGTGTCGCCCGAAACGGTGAAATTATTCAGTCCGATAGATTGCAGCAGTTGGGCCGATTTTTCGTTTTGCACAAAAAAGTATTCCACCTTGGAAAGCATGTTCCGGTACCATTTGCCCAACATATTGTTTTTGAAAAAGTGTTGGTTTTCTCTGAATATGGCCGAAACGATGAACAGCGGAATATTTCTTTTTTTCAGTACATCGATGTAAAAATGCCAGTATTCGTATTTAATAAAGAAGGCTTTTTCGGGCTGCACCAGCCGGAGAAAACGTTTTGCATTTCGGCGGGTGTCAACCGGAAGGTACATCACAATATCGGCCAGCTCGTATTTTTTTCTGATTTCGTAACCCGAAGGCGAAAAAAAGGTCAGTAAAATGCGGTATTCGGGAAATTGTTTTCTGATTTCTTCAATCAGCGGGCGACCCTGTTCAAACTCGCCCAGCGACGCGCAATGAACCCAAATGTAACGCGCGTTGGTTTCAATTTTTTCTGCCAGTTTTTTTTGCCATTGGCGCCGTCCGTTAACAAACTGCCTGGCTTTTGGATTAATAAGCGATGCCGCCTTTATTAAAACTGACCAGGCCCAAATTCCGGTTTGATATAGAAAATTCATATGTATTAAAATCTAAGAAACCGTTGATTTTTCATGTATTCGTAAATGGTAAGGTTCATGAGCAACAGCAGGAAAAAGTAAAAGAAGTCTTCCAGCGGAATGGTAAAAATCCGAATTCCGAGGTTGTGTGCGTTGTTGTATTCCACCACCGGGAGGGCCGTGAGAAGACCGTTCACAATAAGAAAAGGAACCAGAGAAATAAGCCAGGCAAGGTAAAATTTGGTGTAGTGTTTTTTAAACCGGTTGCGAAAAATGGTGTAGCCAAAATAGATGGTCAGCAGAAAAAAATTGAAAAAGGTATAAAGTTTCTGCCGGGCGAAATAGGCCAGCAAGGCAAATGCAACCAGCAACACCAAACTGACAGTCAAAAACAGATTAGGTTTCTCAAACTCCGGAAATTTTACCACAAGTATTTCGTAAATAAAAACACTGCAATATGGAATGACTATAAAGAAAAGCCACTCTTCGAGCGGCAAATTCAAAATATAAATGCCAATCAGGTATTCCGGGTTAAAACTCCAGATTCCGATTTCTTCAAAACGCAAATCCCATAAAATAAAAATGGCGCCCGAAAACAAAATGGCAGGCAACAGGTACTTCAATTTGGTGTAAAAACGCACCTCTTTTTCAAAACTGAATGCCAGCGGAACAGCCAGCGAACCCAGCATCAGCAAAAGGTATGTAAAGTTTTTAAATTCCATAAACGCTTCTTTCGGACAAAGGTAAAATTTTAAAATTTCCGGTGTTTTAAATTTTACTAATTTTGGGGAAAGATGCGGATTATCTGATAAGTCATGCTGAAATGAAAAAAAAGCATAGAAAATGGCTTTAGAGATAGAAATCAATAATGAATCGAAGGAACTCGTTCGATGACGTCACTGAATGGCGGCAATTCACCGCTGGCTACTTCATACATTTTTGAATGACTTTTTATAGCCGCTTCCACAAGTTCCTTGTAAGGCCGGTTGCAGATGTCCATAAACCCGATATTGTAGTTTTCGCCGTCAAATCTTCCGAAAATCGGCTGGTCAAGCCACTGGAAATAGTGAATGCCAATCAGTTCCGGTCTGGCCAGTCCTTGTTCCAGGTAGTAACGGTAGGCTTTGCCACGCTCTTCCTGTGTGAGTGCACCCTGAATTCCGGTGGCCGGCAATCCGCGGTCGGTAGCGCCAAAATGAAACTCGCCAATCATCACCGGTTTGCCGCTGATGCGCGCAATTTCTTCGGTTTTGGGCGGACCGGGATTTCCGTAACCGTTAATGGAAAACACATCGAACCGGTCGCCGGCTTTGTAAAGCAAATCACTGCTAATCCAGGCATACCGCATGCCCAGGTTCAGATGGTCAGGGTCCACTTTTTCCACTTCATCGCACGGAACATTCACATACTGTTTTACCAGAATTTCAGAAAACTGCCAGAAATCTTCTTTTGCTTTTTCCGATGGATATTCATCGAATGTTTGACGAGTGAGTGCTTCAAAACTTTCCAGTTCAAGGTTCCAGTTTTGGTTGAATTCACCGATGTTGGGATATTGTGTGGAAAGCCAGCGGGCAAACATGTTTTTTGATTCTGATAATTGCGTTGTGGCAAACATTTCAAAAGCAATATCGTGCGAACCAAAAGCCCAGTGGGGTTCGTTGCGCAGGAAATAGCCGATGAGGTACGGATCGCCTTTGAAATTTTCCAACTGGTTGGCAAACCGTTTGGCATTCTCCAGGTATCCGGCTGAAAAAACATCGGGGAAATCACGAAACAGTTTCACTTCAGTGGAAGGAAATTCACTGAGCGGCAAAACGTAGGGAATTTTCGCTTTCCGGGCGTAGTCGATGTCCGACCAGTTGGCTATGGTGTTCAGCCTGAATTCCCGGATTTGCCCCGAGGTAATGGTTTCCCAGTTTTCGCGCCAGTTTTCTCCGAAAACCCGCATCAGGTTGGTTTTGTAGTAATCCAGCAAAACCATCTCGCCACGGCCTGAGAAAGCGTCTTTAAAAACCGGGTCGTTTTTGTCAGGAACCCATTCCAGTAAATCTTCCTGCCCTGAAATTACGCCCGTGGCATTGTCGCGAATGCAGTCAACACCCACCGAAACAAAGGCATATCCTTCCGGATCGACCAGCCACCATCGGTTGCCGTCGTGATGGGTGCGAAAAAACCCGGTGGCTTCAAACTGTTTTGCTTTCCAGCCGCCGTATTTGCTCCAGTTATCGGGGAAAGTTGTTATTGAGGCATTTTCAAATTGCGATTCCAGCAGATTTTTCAAATCTTCCTCGCCGGATGTTTTGCCCGGCCAGTTCTTGGAAGTCCATTGTCCGAACTGGTCAACTACCGGTTTTTCGGGGGCGGAAAACGGTTCGGGCAAATCATTGGTGAGGTAAACGGCAGCCAGTTCAAATTCTGGTAAAAAATGAGGTTCCTGAAAAGGTGCAAAACGAATGGCCACTTTTGAAATATCTTCGGGTTTCAAACGGCTACCCAGTACAGTGCCTTTAAGCTGGCGCGGAAAACGGGGCATAAAAATTTCCTGTCCGTCCAAATGTTCCAGCGGGAAAATCATTTTGGTTTTCAGGTGGGGCAGCACACCAATTTTGCCGGCCATGCGTGGTGTTTCTTTGGCATCGCCGGCCAAATCGCCGCTTTGGGCTACAATGCTTCCGGCCCGGGTTTCATTCCTGAAAAATTCCACATTCAATACTGCACTGAAGTCGTTTGGGTGCCAGATTTCGCAAACCAGGTAGTTGGCTTCGGTCCAGATTTCAGCATTTTTACCTTCCCAAATCGCCAGACTTTGGTTGTTTGCAGAAGGTTTAATCTGTAAAACCTGTTGTTCAAACCCGGTTCCACTTTGCAGCGAGCTGATTTCCGGATTTTTAGACTGGATGTTTTTCAGACTGAAATCTTTTTGAGAAGGTGAAGAACAGGACAAAAGAAAGACAACTGCAAAAATGGGCAAAATGGTTTTCATCGGTTATGGTTTTGAATTCGGTTTAAAGATAACTGAAAAATACAAAACCATTTTGCCGGTAAAATGAAATTTCTCCTTAATTGGCTTTCACCTGCAGAGAAAATCGGTTAATCCGGTGGATATCACTGAACAAAAATTGGTATTTCGAACGTTTTTTTTGTCAGAGTTTCCAGGTAAGTTTCAGCAACTTTAGCCGCAGACAGGTATGGTTCAGCATCCATTCCCATGGCTTTTGCAGTTTCTCTAACAAACGGAGGATGAATAACAGCCACTTGTTTCCCATCATGCATTTCAAGGGCAGCAGCCCTTACAAAACCTTCCAGTCCAGCATTAACCATAGCAATATTAGTGGTTTGTGGCCAGGGTTTATGGGCAAAAATACCCCCTGTCAGAATAATAATTCCACCGGGATTTAGTTTCTTCAATCCTTTTCGAACCAGGTTGACTTGTCCCATTAGTTTGCTTTTGAGACCCAGATCAATTTGTTCGTCCGACAGTTCCTGCAGGCCTCCAAAACTTGCATTTCCGGCTGCACAAATAATGGCATCAACCTGTGGAATCTTTTCAAAAAATTGTTCAATGGATTTTGGGTCATCAATATTTACCTGGAATTCACCATTTCGGGAAGCAGCGATGACTGTGTTTCCCTTTTTTTTGCTCAGTTGTGCAATCTCTCTTCCGATTGTTCCTGTTGCTCCAATAACCACAATGTTCATATTTTCAATTTTAAAGATTTACAAAAGCTTTCTATCATTTTAGTTAACAGTAATAACCTTGTAACTGATTGAATTGTTTACGGATTTTTTTTGGTTCTCGGGTTTAAAATTAAATCGAACCTGAATTTATGCTTTGCCAAATCACAGGTAAAGAGATTAACCAAAAAAATAACCCCGGGGAAGCAACCCGGGGCTACTTCTTTTACAGCTTTTGCTTTGCCAGTTCCGTAGGATTTTCTCCGACTGAAATGGCTTTCATTCTGAAACTGTATTTGTATTCTGTTTCGGTTAAGCGGTACTGGTCGTGTGTCCAGGCGCCCCAACTGTTGTCGCCGCCAACGCCCATCTGTTTGTAGTCCACATTTACCGAAGTCAGGTCGCGCTGTTTTACATCGGTGGTGTGGCGGTTTTTAACCACAACACCTTCCACCTGACGGCCGTCGGTGCGTTCCATCGACTCAAAATCTTCCTGCAAATTGTGGTGCGCACTTACTTCCAGAAGTGGCAAACCTTCAAAGAACAGTCCGTTTCCATTTGAGTCGGTAATGGCCAGCCAGCGCACATCGGTTTTGTTGCCGTTTTCCTGCGGGCGCAAATAAGCCCAGTACTGGTCTGCTACGGTGCCTTCGTACAAGCCAACAAATGCACTGGTTTTGCGGTCCCAATAACTTTCTTGCGGACCGCGTCCCAGCCAGGCCATCTGGTTGAAACTATGCGGCATAATAAGGTTCATGCCCATGCGAACAATTTCAGGTAAATCTTCTTTTGTCATTTTGAAATGGTTATTCACCACCACGTCGCCTGAACCGTAAACTGCATAAACCGATTGGTAATCGGCAATTTTTTCACCTTCTTCGTTCACCAGGTTAAAATTGAATTTTACTTCGGCCAGGTTGTTGGCTTTGCGGTTGATGGAAACCTGAGCCACCTTCCGGTTTTTTCCGGCTTCGCGCCAAACGCGGCTACGTTTGTGGAGGTTGTTTCCAAAATCGTTGTCGATGGGCGCGCGCCAGAAATTGGGCACCGGACCGCTTTCCAGAAATTCGGTTTCGCCTTTTTTGTAACTGCTCATTACGCCTGCATTTTTATCAAACGCAACTGAAAATCCTTCGCCTGAAACGGTTATGGAATTATCGTTTTCATCTACTGTTATTGCAGGGAAGTTCGCTAGATTGACTTTTCCGGCAGGAACAAATGCCGGAAGTTTAAACTGTTCGGCAGCCAATTCAGTTCCTTCATCAAGTAAACCGTCGCGGTTTTTCAGAGCAGCTTTCAGGTTCAGAAAATATTCCACACCGGGTTCTGCATTTAGCGAAACATCGGTGTTTGCCGGAACAGTTTCTCCGGGCTGCGCTTCGATGCCATCCAGTTGTCCCGATTTAATGACTTTTCCGTCACCTGTAATTTCCCATGCAAAGTTAAAATCGGAAAGGTTACGGAAAGCATATTTATTTTTGATGTTAATAACGCCGGTTTTCAAATCTGCCGGTTCAAAACCAATGTACTGATAAACTTTTTTCACTTCAAGCAAATGCGGTTTCACGCCCCGATCGGGATTCACCAACCCGTTGTTGCAGAAGTTACCATCGGAGGGAACATCCTCCGGGCCGAAGTCGCCACCGTAAGCCCAGAATTCCTCGCCGTCTTCATTGGTGGTCAGCAGGCCCTGGTCAACCCAGTCCCAGATGAAACCACCCTGCAATACATCGTATTTTTCAATTACATCCCAGTAATCCTGCAGGTTCCCCACACTGTTTCCCATGGCGTGTGCATATTCACACTGAATAAGCGGTTTGGTGGGACTGCCCTGCGCATATTTTTCCATTCCCTCGATGCGCATGTACATGGGGCAGGTGATGTCGGTGTTTTCGCCTCCGTGAGCCTGTTCGTATTGCACTGGTCGGGTTTGGTCAGCCGATTTGAGGTAGTCGTAAGTAGCCATAAAATTTATCCCGTTGCCGGCCTCGTTGCCCAGCGACCAGATGATAATACTTGACTGGTTTTTATCGCGTTCATACATGTTGCGGGTGCGGAACAAATGGGCTTCTTTCCACAACGGGTCTTTGGCCAGCGATTCTTCGCCGTAACCCATTCCGTGCGATTCGATGTTGGCCTCGTCAATAACGTAAAGTCCGCATTTGTTGCACAGTTCGTACCAAAGTTCGGGTTGCGGATAGTGTGAAGTTCTCACGGCATTCAGGTTGTGCGCTTTCATGGTGTAAATGTCTTTCAGCATCGTCTCTTTGTCCACAACATGGCCTTTAACATCGTGGTGTTCGTGCAGATTAGCGCCTTTCAGGTAAACATACTTTCCATTCACCTGCAAGGTGGCATCTTTAATTTCCACGGTGCGGAATCCAACTTCCTGGCGGATAACTTCCACTATTCCATCCGCATTTTTTAATGTAATGACCAATTCGTAAAGATTTGGATATTCTGCTGACCATTTTTTTACATTTGGAAGCTGTGCCTGAAATGGAAGGTTTTGTTTGCCGTTATTCACTTTTTGTGAAAAAGAGGTCACTTCGTTTCCATTGTCGTTGAGAACAACCTCTATTTCAGTTGAGCCGGCTTTTTCTCCAAGGTTCATTACATCTACATCCAGCGAAAAAATTCCATCGGTATATGTTTCATCTAATCCTGCAATAACCTTAAAATTTTGAATTTGCTGTTGACCGCGGGCCAGCAGATAAACATCGCGGGTCATTCCGCTCATACGCCAAAAGTCCTGATCTTCGAGATAAGAACCATCACACCAGCGGAAAATTTCTACTGCCAGCGTGTTCGTGCCCGATTTCAGGTATTTGGTAATATTGAACTCAGCCGGTGTTTTGCTGTCTTCGCTGTACCCAACAAATTCTTCATTTACCCAAACATTGAGCATGGAACTGGCTGCTCCAAAATGGAGAATTACTTCTTTTCCTTTCCAGTTTGAAGGAATTTCGAACGTTTTTTTGTAGGAACCTACCGGATTGTAATGATCCTGGATTTTTGGCGGTGTTTTTTCATGCGGGTACTTCACATTCACGTAAATCGGATAATCATAACCTTCCCGTTCCCAGTTCGACGGGACTTTTATTTCATCCCAATTCCGGGTGTCAAAATCATCTTTAAAAAACCAGTAAGGGCGCTCAGAAGGATTTTGTGCCAGATTGAATTTCCACATTCCGTTTAAGGATTGGATCATGGGTGAATTCCATTTATCCTCTGAACGGGCCTGTTCCACATTAGCAAACGGGATAAAATGGGCACGCGGCATCTGCCTGTTGATTTCGTTCACCTGTGGATTTTCCCAGGGTGGATTATCCTGTTCCTCCCAGGGAGTGTTGGAATAGTCGGCATATTGATTGCAGGAAGCAAACACAATGGATAAAAGAAAAAGAAAAGAATAGAGAAATTTCTGTTGATTGACCATAGCTGGATATTTTTATTGTATAGATTTATCTGTTATTTATGACGTCAAATTTAGTTGTTACACCTATAAGTCTGGGTTGTATTTTATTCAAATATCAGGGTAACCTGATGCAATTTTTAAAGCTTTGAGTACTGAGCCGTTTTTTCAAAAAGTGCAGAAACCTTTTTTTGTACCGTTTCAACATCGGGATTGAAATCAAAAATCAAATTCGGTTTCAGGTAGAATAATTCCTTTTCTGCTTTAAAACGCTCCTCGCCGCCGCCGGTAATATTCAGCATAATTAGGGCATTTTTGTCGATGTTCCCATTTTTTACTGCCTCAATAAGTGTTGCGGCTGCCACAGCAGATGCCGGGTGAATATCAGTTCCTTCGGTTTGTTCGAACAGTTTTGCAGCGGCTCTTGCCTGTTCATTGGTTGCCACAAGCACATCGCCAGCCGAATCGGTAAGCGCATCGAATAGGCCGCCGGCAATGGGGTAAGGTGGTTTCCGGTTTGAAAGTACTTTGGCATCGATTTCTTCCACCTGTTTGCGGGCAAGGTTTTCGTCAAGTGGCAGCATGGCTCGTGAATTGGCTTTCCAGGCATCATACAAAGGAACGAAGGGTGCATTTTGAGAAACCATCAGTTTCATTTTGTTGGTACCAAACCGGCCGTCGGCAATAAAGCGCAGGTTGGCCTCCCAGGCTGCAATGGCCCCGGTTCCGCTGCCTACCGCCTGAAAATAGTAGTCCGGAATTTGTCCGATGGTTGTAACTGCCGACAAAACAGTGGTACTCATTCCATCGCGGCGGGCTACGTTTTTGGCACCTCCCTCGGCAATAAATCCTTCCATTCCGGCTACAATATTCGACAAGTGGATGGCATCAAAATAATCGCTTCCCGAGCGGCTGCAAATCAGTTTTACGCAATCGTTCAGCGGCTCGTCGAACCAAAGGGCGTTCAGGTTATCTTCTGGAACACAAATAAGCAACGGAATATTGTTATCGGAACACACCTTTGCAAAGGAACGGGAGGTGTTTCCGGCAGAAGCGACCACCAGTATTTTATCCATTTCGGGAGTCATCCGTCCGCAAACCGAATAAGCTTCTGTTTCTTTAAAACTGCAGGTGGACATGTTGGCACCTTTTTCAGGCCAGTAGCCGCTGAAGGTAATCCAAAGGTTTTTTAAACCGAGTTCTTTGGCCAGCCCTTCGCTTTTGTAAGTTACCGGTGCCGATGATCCTTTGAGTGTTCTTCCAACGGGCAGCCAGTCGGCAAATTTGTATAGACCCCACGAATTGTTTTTTACCTCAAGCTGTGGTTTTTCATAAATTGCTCTGATGAGTGATGGTTCTTTCTCCTCCGGGGCATCCAAAGTCCAGCCGTTATCTTCGAAAACTTTTCCGGTTTTTACCGATTGCAGTTTATAGCTGGTTTTTGTAAATGTGTTGTTCATTCCTGTTCTTTTTCTGTGAAACCACAAAAGTAATAATTTGAGGGTGGAAAAAAGCAGAAATATGGTTATGTGTGTTTTTGTAAAGTAAAATTTACTAAAAAGGAGTAATATATGTTTTTGAATGGACGAATGGGCAGTGACACCAATTTTTTTCAATTAGAACACAGGGCATTCGGGGTTTAAAACATCATAAAATGAAAGGTTTTCTTGTTTTCGGAAATTCCTTAAACTTATTTGCTAATCCGTTTTGAAGCTATTTTGGGCTTTAACCATTATTTTTACAACAGAAATTAAACCTTGAAATTCTGTCAGACTATATGATGAAACGAAGAAAATTTATTAAGAAAGCGGGAATTGCAGCATCTGCAATTATTTTAGCACCCACTATTATTCCGGCTGCCTGTGTGGGCAAAGGCGGACAAACAGCGCCTTCAGATAAAATTAACCTTGCTTTTATCGGTGCCGGAAACCAGGCAAGTAACGATGTGATGGATTTTCTGGCCGACGACCGGGTAGTGGTGACTCTTATATGCGATGTGAACAAAAAAAGCGATGGCTATTGGGACGGACGTGTGGCGGGCCGGGAGTACATTCGCGATGTGGTAAACGGTTACTATAGGAAAAAATACGACCGCCGTTATCATGCCTGCACCGATGTGGAAGATTTCCGGGAAGTGATTGCACGGAAAGATATTGATGCGGTGGAAATTGCAACTCCCGACCACTGGCATGCCATTCCGGTTTTGATGGCTGCTGCGGCTAAAAAGGATATTTACTGCCAGAAGCCTTTATCGCTCACTATTGCTGAAGGACGCGCCATGAGCGATGCCGTAAAACACCACAACATCGTTTTTCAAACCGGAAGCCAGCAACGTTCCAACCCGAACTTTAGAAGAATATGTGAATTGGTTCGTAACGGACGGATTGGCAAACTGGAAACGGTGATTTGCGGTTTGCCGGCTGGCACTCCCGATTTTGGGCAGAAAGCCCATCTGACAGAGAATGAACCGGTTCCCGACGGGTTTAATTACGAACTCTGGCTTGGTCCGGCATCTTTTGTCCAATACGCTCCCTGTCGCACTCATGTTAATTTCCGCTGGATTCTCGATTACTCCGGAGGTCAGTTGACCGACTGGGGCGGTCATCATCCCGATATTGCTCAGTGGGGAATGGACACTGAACTCACAGGACCGGTGAAAATTCAGAATGCGAGGGCAACCTGGGCCGACCATCCGCATTACAATACGGCCACCGATTTTTACTTCGAATGTATTTATGAAAACGGCGTAAAAATGATTGTGCAAAGCGGGGCAGACTTTGGCGTCACTTTCATCGGTTCCGAAGGAAAAGCCTGGTCAGACCGGGGAAAACATACCATCGAGCCTGAGTCGCTGAAAGATGTTGTTATCGGCTCAAATGAAATCCAACTGTATAAAAGCGATAACCATTTTCGGAATTTTATTGATTGTGTGATTTCCCGCGAAGAAACCATTGCTCCGGTTGAGGTGGCCCACCGTTCCATCACCATTGCCCACCTGGGAAACATTGCCATGATGCTGGGAAAAGATTTGGAATGGGACCCGGTTACAGAAAGGGTGACAAATGTTCCTGAAGCAAACGAAATGTTGTCAAGGACCATGAGGGAACCTTGGGATGCGGTTTATTGGGAGCATCAAATTTAAAAGTCATGAAACGAAGGAAATTTATACAAAATCTTGGACTTGGCGTTGCGCCGGTGGTTGCTCAGCCATTGATGGGTGCAGCCGGACCAGAACAGGATTTTCCACAATATAATTACCGTCAACCGGAAACGTTGCAGGAAACGGTGACCAAAGAAGGTCAAATCATTGTCCGCCTGGAATTTCAGTCGGACGACCGGCACGGGCAGCAGCTCAAACCGGAAATCAACATTGAAAATGGAAATATCCTGCGCTCCAAATCGTATTTTTTTGAACAGGGCGAAGACAATTTTACCGGTGGACCCGAAGCGCCGGTTATTTCTACCGCACTGGGCGATGTGGATGTGCTGGTGTTTTGGCTCGACCGGTTTGAGGAAGAAACGGCGATTATCGTGATTGACCAGGCCGGCGTTTTTGCTTTCAGTCTTTCTGAAATTGTAAAAAACAAGGAGATGAAAGGGCAAATCGGCAAGGCACAGGTAAAAGCAAATTTTCTGCTCGATAAAGAAATTGGTGAACTCAATTCGGCTGATGTGGAAATAAAAATCCCCGGAGATGATTTCACATTCATTATTATGGCCGACACGCAAGGCGGCGATGCCTCCAACCCGGAAGATAATCTTTGCCGGATGAAGATTCACAATGCATTTATAGAGGAGAGCATTCGGCTGACCAGCAACCTGAAAGCCAAACCTGCTTTTTGCCTTATGTTGGGTGATATTGTTGATCATCAGGGCGAAGAGCATCATTTTGCCCAGATGGCACGGTTCTTCAAAAGGTTGAAAATACCTGTTCTTTATGAAATGGGAAATCATGAATCGCGCTACCAGACTTCATTTGAACCTGGCTATAACCTGAACGGTTTCAATAACTACTTTGCGGCACAAAAGGCCATCAACGGGATGGAATTACTGCTCTATTCGTTCAACCTGGGTAAATGGCATTTTGTGGTCTGGCCCGACCCGCTGCGGCAAATGTTCTGGGAAAACCATCCCCACTACTTTGACTGGCTCGAAAGGGATTTGGAAAAACACAAAGACCGGCCAACGGTTTTCCTGCAGCACATTCCCATGCATCCTATAGGGATCAATCCGCTGGTGAATTACTGCGAAACGGCTTACGTAAAACGGCTGCTGTTCGATATTCTCGCCAAACACGGGAATGTTAAAACGATATTCAGCGGGCATGTTCACATTCCTGTGAAGTCGTCGCTTAAAACGGCAGTTTCGGTCAGAGGCATCAACTGTATTAACCTTCCGGCTGCGGGTTACCGTCCCCGCGCATTTGGTGAGGAAGATTTTTACGGAGGCCCCGCACAGGGAATCTGCATTGTGGATCTAAAAGGTGATAAAATCTCATCCACTTACAAAACAGTAACGTTGGAAGAATTTCCATATCCCGATAACCTGCCTGAATTCGACGCGGAAAAATTCCCGCTTTGGTTTGGCAACAAATGGGAACTGCCGGCCAACAAGCAATTTATAAACGGAGATTTTACAAACGATTTAACCGGTTGGGGGCGCCGGTATGTTTATCATGAGGATGAAAACCCCTCCAATATTTGCGAGGTCAGAAAACAGGATGGAATTCCCGCTTTGTACCTTAAAACCAAAAAACGAGGCTTTCACAAACCAGGGCAGGACCGGTTGCCGCAGGATATCAATCGCATTTTTCAGGCAGTTGAACTTGAACAAGGCAAAAATCCTTTCATTCAGATTGAATATTTTCTCGATAAAAAAAACTGTGATTTCAGCGGATTTAACGGCTTGTATATTTGGGTGGAAGGATACCGGAAATCAGCGCGGATGGTGAACCTTTTATACTTTGCCAACAAAGCCTGGGTGAACCTGGGCAGCACGTATAGCCGCTCGTCCGGTTCCGGACCGTTAATTTTTAGTCTTGATAACACTCCGGAAGTCTGGCACAGTGTTCGGCTTAACATCAAGGCAGATTTTGAAACCAATCAGGATGAATTGAAATTTGATTTGCCCGCGCCCGACCGGTTGGTGGTCAGCGCCGGCATCTGGAACATCAACGATGGCAGAGAGCAACCGTTTGCTGCATTTCTGCGAAATTTCAGCGTTAGGTACAACCTGAGTTCTGCCAGTCAGGTTGACGGAAAGAAAATTGCAACCATGCCCGACGACAAAAAATGGTGGCGCGGAAAACTGATGCCGTCGGGCAATGTGGCAGGTGAACACCACTACCATGTGGAAGGATGGAATGAACTGAAATATTGAATAGTTTGGTTGGATGGGAAGTAAAACTTTTAAAAAGAATCAAAAACAAACAACCTAAACTCAAATGAATTATAAATATTAAGACTATGAAAAACAAAATTTTATGGCTCGCAATTTTTCTTATTACCTTCATTTCAATTAATGCAAAGGATTACAATATTCTTAATTTCGGAGCAATCGAAGGAAATTTGTCAACATCTGCTATTCAAAATGCAATAGATGAATGTGCATTGGCCGGAGGTGGAAATGTAATTATTCCGTCCGGAACTTTTTTAATCGGCACTGTTTTTCTGAAAAGCAACGTCAACCTTCATCTGAAGCAGGGTGCCGTGTTGAAGGGAAGTACTGATTTAAGCAATTACTCCAGGCAAGGGCGATCGCCAGGCATAATTTACTGTGAAGATGCAATTAATGTAAGCATTTCAGGTACAGGAACCATTGATGGCAGTGGCGACAGTTTCTATGATTTTTCAAAAAACCATGTTTACGAGGAATTCGATAAAAACCGTACCCGCCAAAAAGAAAACTATATGCCCGAAGGAGAATTTTTTACCGATGGGCCTGTAAAACGAACACGGGCTCCGGGCATGACCATCGTTTTCTTTCATTGCACCAATGTTTCGGTAACGGGTATCACTATAAAAGATACGCCGATTTGGGCCACCCGGTTTGGATTTTGCGACGGCGTACTAATTGACGGAATTACCATTAAAAACAATCCGCTCATTCCCAACAGTGACGGAATTCATTGCACCATTTCACGAAATATCCGCATTTCAAACTGCAACATTTCAGGAGGCGATGATGCCATTGTGCTGACCGGTTTTCCAAAAGATGAAGAAACGCCCGGAATTAACACAACAGAGCAATTACCACACAAATACGGCAATAAAACCATTTACGGCGAAAACATGACTGTTACTAATTGTGTGTTAAAATCAAGCTCGGCCGGAATTCGAATTGGTTATGGTCAACATCCCATTCGCAAATGCACGTTTTCAAACATCGTCATTTATGATTCAAACCGGGGAATCGGGATTTTTGCTCATGACGGCAGCAATATTGAAGATTTGATTTTCTCCGATATTATAATTGAAACAAGATTGCATAACGGGCAGTGGTGGGGGAACGGAGAACCCATCCATTTGTCTGCCATATCACGGTTTGATGGGCATACAGCAGGTCAGATTAGAAATGTGCAGTTCAACAACATCATAGCAACCGGAGAACAGGGCATTTTGGTATATGGAATGGAAGACAGTCCCTTGGAAAATATACGGTTCAACAATTTTCAGTTACATATACGCAAAGGAAAGGAAACATTGGCTTATGGCGGAAATTTTGATTTACGTCCGGCTTCTCCCATAGCGATGCAACTGTTTGAACACGACATTCCGGGAATTTATGCCCAACATGTGAATAAGCTTGCAATCCGCGATTTCGACATGACCTGGGGTCACGATTTACCGTCTTTTTTTACCCACGGATTAGAAAGTGTGAATGTGAAAGATTTAACGATTGAAAATTTTACCGGTGTTGGAAATCCCAATGCCCCGGGAAGTCAGAAACTGAAGTTGAACAACTCAAAAATACTCACTGAATAAAAAATACTCACTGAATAAATTAGGTGACCTGTATTTTTAAAATAAAAATAAAGATGAACAGAAGGGAATGGGTGAAAAAAACAGGAATGATTTCAATGGGCGCTATGTTGGCAGCACAATTTGGCCATGCAACGGAGAGTGGTAAAAAACCACACATTCTGCTGGTTTCAGGCTGGCAAACCGTAAATATCGGCGATATTGCGCATACTCCTGGCATGATTCATTTGCTACAAACATACCTGCCGGAAGCGAAAATTACGCTATGGCCCAATGATATCAGCATGACCGAAGAAGCCATGTTAAGACGGAATTTTCCGTCGCTCGAAATCGTTTTTGACAAACTGAATGAAAAGGGTTTGCCTGATTCTGCCGAAATTGAAAAGACTTTTGAAGGCAACGATTTTATGTTGCATGGTTCCGGCCCCGGCATTGTTGGGCAATCCAAACTGGAAGCCTGGCGTAAAATCACCGGGAAACCGTATGGATTTTTTGGAGTGACGGTGAGCAATGTATGGCCTGAACTTAAAGAATTACTGGATGGCGCCAAGTTTATTTTTACCCGCGAAACCGCTTCGCTGTAGGTGTTGGAAAAAGCCGGGATCACAAAACCGGTTACTGCTTTTGCCCCCGATGCCACCTTTTATATGCCAATCCGAAATGATGTTTCTGCCGATGCCTTTATGAAAACCAGGAATCTGGAAGACCGGAAATTCATTTGTGTGGCGCCGCGGTCACGGTTTACCCCCTACCATCGGATCCATGCGCACAATAACTGGAGTTTTGAAAAAATTCAGCAGGTAATTACGGACAATGAACGCTACGCCGAAAAAGACCACGAAAAACTCAGGCAGGTAATTGTCAGGTGGGTTACCGAAACAGGTAACAGGGTGGTACTTGTACCGGAAATGGAATACCAGACCGAACTTTTCGAGCCATACCTCTACAATCCGCTGCCTGAAAAAATAAAACCTTTCATTGAAATGCACCCTTACTGGCAACCCGATGACGCGGCATCCCTTTATGCCCGGGCGGCAGCAGTAGTAAGTATGGAATGTCATTCACCCATCATTTCACTGGTAAACGGAACGCCGGCGATTTATGTCCGTCAGCCTTCGGACACTATTAAAGGTCAGATGTATTATGATTTGGATTTGTCGGTTTGGATTTTTGAAATTGATAATACCACAGGAGAGCAAATCGCTGAAAGGGTAATGGAGATATACCAGTCATATTCTGAATCTTTGGAGAAAGTGAATCAACTTAACCAGGGTGTGAAAATCATTTACGACAAGCAGATGAAAAAATTTAGCAAAATACTTACAATTAAATAATCAACAGTTTAAATAACTTTCGTTATGAAAATAATTTTTATCCTGATTTTTCCTCTTTTCAGTTTTTACGCAATTGCCCAACCGGCTCCCTGGGTTTCATACCCTTCTGCAAGCCAAACTTCCTATGGGGTTTATCATTTTCGAAAATCATTCAATCTGGATGAAGTTCCTGAAAAACTGGTCATTCACGTTTCAGCCGATAATCGATACAATTTGTTTGTAAACGGGCAACGTGTTTGTTACGGCCCTGCCAAAGGCGATTTGCAAACGTACAAATATGATTTTATCGACATTGCGCCATTTTTACGGGCAGGCGAAAACTTGCTCGCAGCGCTGGTTTACAACGGCGGCGACGACAAACCGCTGGCATTCCTTTCGGTGCAAACA
Source organism: Mariniphaga sp. (assembly GCF_041687215.1). Classification (NCBI taxonomy): domain Bacteria; kingdom Pseudomonadati; phylum Bacteroidota; class Bacteroidia; order Marinilabiliales; family Prolixibacteraceae; genus Mariniphaga; species Mariniphaga sp. The sequence goes on along the minus strand of NZ_JAWLCI010000004.1, from coordinate 7,959 downwards.
GCTTTTATGCTGCAATCTGAAGAGGAGAAATTCAGCTTTCTCAATACCGGCCCAAACTGGAAAGTGTATAAAAATCCGGCTTATGAAGTGATTTCCTATTACGAAATGTTATTCCGCGAACGCTGGTTTTACGGATTTTATGCATGTGGCGGAGGCGATGAGGTTGTTGCCGAAAAGTATCCGTGGGGTTGGGAAACAAGCGGATTTGACGATAGTGACTGGCTGTCCGCCCAACCGCTTGTTTTCGACAAACAACCCCCGTGGAACCTGGTACCACGGAATATCCCTTTCATGGCCGACCACTTGGTTTACCCGGCAAAAATCAGAAAAGTAACCGGCGCCGGCATTCCTGCGGGAGACTGGGATGGAAAATCTCCGATAACTGTTCCGGCAAATACCAAAGCCGAAATTCTGGTCGATTTTGAAGTACTGACCATGGGTTATCCTGAACTGACCATAAATGGCGGCACAGGCAGCCGCATTAAGATAAAATATGCCGAAGCGCTTTACGAGGAGGTACACCTGAAAGCCCACCGCGATTCAGTGAATAATCTGAATATGTTTGGTGTGTGGGATATTTTTCATCCCGATGGCGAAATACGGACTTTCCGCCCGCTCTGGAAGCGCTGTTTCCGGTATGTGCAGTTTAATGTGGAAACCAAAAACGAACCGCTCGATATCAGTTCATATATTCTGGAATATTCGGGTTATCCCTATCCCGAGCCGGCAACATTTGTAAGCGACAATGTGAAACTGAACGAAATTTTCGAAATGAGCCTTCGCACGCTGGAAATGTGTTCGGGTGAAACCTATTACGATACGCCGTTTTACGAGCAGTTGAGCTATGGCGGCGACAACCGGCCCATTGCGGCCATTTCTACCTATAATTCCACCGACGACCAGTTATTGCGCGAGGTTTTACGCCTGTACCCGCAATCGGAAAACAGGGAAACCGGCCTGTTCAAATCGGCCTATCCTTCGCGATTCGATTTCGATATGGGAAGCTGGTCGATGGGATGGATACAAACATTGCAGGACTATTATTTCATGCGCGGCGATTCGGCTTTTGTGGCACAGTTTTACAATAAGATTGAAGGTGTTCTGAGGTTTTATGAACGCCACCTCGATGAGCGTACCGGAATGATTGGCACGGTGAAAAACCAGAATTTTATTGACTGGAGCAATACAAAAGGCAGTTTGCCCCGGCCAAATGAAAAACGAGAAATGCAGCAGTCAGCCCTGCTTACCCTTTACTTTGCCCACACCCTCGATTGCGCTGCAAAGCTTTACCGGGAAATCGGGCTAACGGAACGCGCCCGGCACTGGGAACAACTTTCCCGGGGAATAAAAGTGGCGGTTTACACCAGTTGCTGGGACGGGGAAAAACATCTTTTCCGCGATTATGCCGACCGGGAAATATTTTCACAACACACCAACATTATGGCTATTCTGTGTGATTTGGTGCCGCCATCGGAACAGACCGAATTATTGCACCGCATTTTAAATTTTGATGGTTTCGAAGAAATGGCCAGCTCTTATTTTTCTTTTTTCCTGTTTAAAGCGATGGAAAAAACCGGAAACGAACACCTCTATTTGGAAAACCTGAATTTCTGGTATAATTTTATCGACCGGGGCCACACCACCTGCGGCGAAACCGGTTTTGCCTCGCATGACCGTTCCGACTGCCATGCCTGGAGCGCTCACCCGGCATATTACCTGCTGAGTTCTGTATGCGGAATAAAACCTGCGGACATTGGGTTCAATACAGTGGAAATTGAACCGCATTTGGGCGAACTGAAAGAAGTGAAAGCAGATATGCCTCACCCAAAAGGAAGAATAATAGTGGAGTACAGGCAGGTGAAAAAAGGGCTGCAAACCCGTATAGTTTTGCCGCCCGGACTGAAAGGTTCGTTTAAATACCAGGGAGAAATCAGAACTGTGAAAGAGGGAGAGAACAGCTTTATATTGTAAAAACTAATAGGATAATATTATGAAAATCAATCATTTTAAACTTAATCCGATACACATGTATTTACTCGTGGCTTTGCGTGTGGTTATCGGATGGCATTTTTTGTACGAGGGAATTGTAAAACTTCTCACGCCGGGATGGAGTGCAGCCGGTTATCTGTTGAACTCTACCGGCTTTTTGTCGGGTTTTTTTTCGGGGATGGCACAAAATTATGCTGTTCTTTCCCTTGTTAATTTTCTGAATATCTGGGGGCTTATTTTAATCGGTCTGGGTTTGTTCCTGGGGCTTTTTACCCGCGTTGCACAATTTGGTGGAATTGCTCTGCTTAGCATTTACTACCTGGCCAATCCTCCATTCGTTTCAAATACCGGCGCTGGTTTCGAAGGCAGTTACCTGTTTGTCAGTAAAGACTTTATAGAACTTGCGGCACTGGTTGTCCTCTCATTTTTCAGGACAGGAAAATTTTTAGGGCTCGATGGCCTCATCAGTTCTTTTTTCAGCAAAAGGCTCCAACTTGTGAACCAGCCGGAGAGGAAGGAACAACCTGCTCCTGCTCAGCCCGACATCAATGGCATTAAACGGCGTGAGGTCATCCGGCATTTGGCAACGTTGCCTGTTTTGGGCGCATTTTCATTTGGTGTGGCTTCGAAACTGAAAATGTACAGCGGTGAGGAACAGGGTCTGGCCGATGCCATTTCAGGTGCCAGCATTAAAAAATTTGAAGTAAAAGGGATTGATCACTTGGCTGGCGAACTGCCCAAAGGAAAAATTAAGGACAAAATTTTCAGCAAGATGATTTTGGGTGGAAATCTGCTTAGTGGTTGGGCACATTCGCGGGATTTAATTTATGTGTCGTCGCTGGTGCGGGCATATCATACAAAGTCAAAAATTTTTGAAACCTTTCAGGTGGCTGAGCAGTGTGGAATAGACACGCTGCTGTCCAATACCGTTATCGGGCCGGTGATTAACGAATACTGGAATAAAGGCTTTGGGAAGATGCAGTTTATTGCCGACTGTGCCGGATTGAATTATGACGGCACCGGAACCCCTTCGCCAAAACCGTACAACGAATATATCGACATCGTAAAACAAGCCATCGACGATGGCGCTACGGCCTGTTACATTCAGGGCGAAACTGCCGACCATTACATTGCACATAACCGCATCGATGAAATTGTAGGCGCAATGGACCTGGTGCGCGATGCCGGCTTGCCTGTGGGAATTGGAGCCCACCGCATTGAAACCATCATGCGCTGCGTGGAACTGGGTCTCGAAACCGATTTCTGGATGAAAACACTACATCATCACAATTACTGGTCGGCAAAACACCAGGAATGGCACGACAATATGTACTGCTTCAAACCCGAAGACACCATCCGTTTCATGGAATCGTTGCCGCAGCCCTGGATTGCCTTTAAAATTCTGGCTGCCGGAGCACTGAGGCCGGAGGAAGCGTTTAGCTATGCTTTTAGAAATGGGGCCGATTTTATTTGTGTGGGAATGTACGATTTTCAGGTAGTGGACAATGTGAATACGGCACTTGTTGCGCTGGATTCAACACAGGAACGGCAACGGAAATGGATGGCATAGCTTTTTTGGGTGACAGTAAATGTAAAAGAGCAAAGATGAATTGATTATCAGATATGGAAATATTAATAGACGAAATAAAAAAAACCAGCAGCGACATGGCCCGCCGTGGATGGGCCGAGTCGAACGGCGGTAACATAAGCCTTCGGTTAAAGGAGGAGTATTACGAGTATTTTAATGAACACAAACCCATTTCCGACTGGATGAAACTACCGGAAACCATGCCCGAAATTGGCGGAGACCGTTTTCTGGTGACTGGTACCGGAAGGTATTTACGGAACATTGAATTGTTTCCTGAAAAAAACGTTGGAGTGATTGAAACCGATAAAAAGGGGGAGGCTTACCGGTTGCTTTGGGGGTATAAACCAAAGGGTGCACCAACTTCCGAACTTCCATCCCATTTATTGTCGCACTGCCGGATTAAGGAAAAATCGGACAATAAAATGTTTGCCTTTATCCATACTCATCCGAACAGTGTGATTGCACTGACTTATGCCGTAGCCAACCTCGAAACAAAGAGTCTGACCAAACTTTTATGGCAAAGTCATGCCGAGTGCATTGTGGTTTTTCCGCAGGGTGTGGAATTTATTCCCTGGGTGATGGCAGGAAGCATGGATTTGGGGAAAGCTACTGCCAGTGCGATGTCGCGCAGAAATCTGGCAGTGTGGCAATATCACGGAATATGTGGTTGCGGACGAAACCTCGACGAAGCCTTTGGAAGAATTGATGTGGCTGAAAAAGCCGCTGAAATTTGTTTGCGTGTAATGGCTGTAGGAGGCGCAAAACAAACCCTTGCCGATGAACAGCTAAAAGCCATTGCTGCCAATTTTAATTGTACTGTGGATGAGGAAATATTTGAATAAAAACGTGAAATAGTTAACTATGATTTCTAAATTTTTTTCAACCTGTTTTGTATTGATTGCCGGATTTCAATTTTTATTCTCCGGTTGTAATTCAACGCAGAAAAAAGAATCCGGAGAAAAGCCTAATATCCTGATATTGATTGCAGAAGATATCAGCCCAGAGTTGGGCTGCTACGGGAATGAATACGCCACAACACCCAATATCGATAAGATGGCTGAGAGCGGGATGGTATATGATTTTGCGCTGACCACAGCTCCCATCTGCGCTCCATCGCGTTCGGCGCTGGCGAGTGGTTTGTACGCTACTTCGCTCGTTACCAAGCATTTGCGCAGCGAAATTCCTTTTCCGGAAAAACTGAAAACCCTGCCGGAATTGCTCCGCGAAAACGGATATTTTACTTCGAACCGCGACAAAACCGACTATAATTTTGATCCCGAAGGAATGTGGGAGCACTGGTCGTCGGAATATACGCCCTGGCGCCACCGGGCAGATGGACAGCCGTTTTATAGTTTTATGAACATCGGGCCTTCCCACGAAGGAAGTGTGAACAACCTGCAGAATTACAAACGTTTTGTTGAACACCTGCCTGCCGAAATGTTTCACGACCCGGCCAAAGTTCCGCTTCCGCCGTATTATCCCGATAGTCCGAAAACGCGTGAAACCTGGGCTCATTATTATGACATGCTAACGGTGCTCGACCAGAACGTGGGCATGGTGCTCGATTCGCTTGCAGCCGACGGGCTGATGGAAGAAACCATTGTGTTTTTTATTGCCGACCACGGTTTCGGGATGCCGCGATACAAACGCTGGCTCTACAAAACAGGAATGCATGTGCCTATGGTGGTGCACGTTCCCAAAAAATATGAGCATCTGGTTCCCGGTTTTTCAAAAGGCGGGCACAATGCAAACATGGTTAGTTTTATTGACTTGCCGGCCACTTTGCTGAACCTTGCCGGCGCTGAGGTTCCCGGTTATTTCGAAGGAAAACCAATTATGGGTGAAAATGCTGAACCAGAAAGGGAATATGCTTTTGGCGCCCGCGACCGTGCAGACGACATGTTCGAGATGTCACGCTCAGTAACCGATGGCCGCTATTTTTACGTGCGAAACTACATGCCGCATCTGCCTTATATTCAATCAGGCTTTATTTTTTCGGATGAAAAAGAAACTTTCCGCGAATTGCGCCTGTTGCATAACGCTGGGCAAACCGATGCAGAACAGGAAAAACTGTGGAATAGAAAACCGGTAGAAGAGTTGTACGACTGGCAATCCGATCCGCGGGAACTCAACAACCTGGCAAATGATCCGGCTTTAGAAGAAATCAAGAACATCCTGAAAAATGAGTTGCACAACTGGATGTTGGAAACCCACGATTTGGGTTTACTGCCCGAAGCTGAATACATGATTCGTTCCGAAGGTTCCTCTCCGTATGAATACGCCCGGGAAAGCGGTGATTATCAAGTCGGGAAAATTCTGGAAGCCGCGGAAATGGTTGGCATTTCGGGAGAATCGGAATTGGTGGAAAAATTAAAAGACATTGACAGCGGCGTTCGTTATTGGGCTGTAATTGGCCTGATGCAATTGGAACAGATAAGCCAGCCCGCCGCAAAAACGTTAACCGGATTGCTCACTGATTCGTCGCCCTCCGTTCAAATTGCTGCTGCCGAAGCGCTTTGCTACCACAGTTCATCCTCAGGGGCAGTTGAAACCCTTGGCCTGAATGTAATGGACGATCGTCCGTGGGTGGCCTTGCAGGCAGCCCGAAGTATTTTACTGGTTGGGGAGAATGCCCGGCCACTCATTCCAGTGATTTACAAGAAACTGGATACTTTATATGGTGGTCCGGATTCGCCCCGGAAATTCAAAGATTTCAATTACGCCTCGTTTACCGGCTGGGCGCTCGAGTGGGCTTTGCAGGAACTGGGCGAGGATATTCAGGTGAATTAAAAATCAAAAAAAATGAAAACCGGAAGAATTATCTATTTTATCCTTTTTTTGTTTTTATTTTGGACTGAAACAAGCTGGGCTGCCAATCAATATTTAACTCCTGCTAAAGTGGAAATAAAAAAAGTAGCAGGAAAGTTTCAACTTTATAAAAACGGAGAACCCTATTTTATTAAAGGCGCCGTGGGCTGGGATTTTCTGGAAGAGTTGAAAAATGCCGGTGCCAATTCACTCCGAACTTCGCCGCGGTTGCTCGATGAAGCTCACCGGCTGGGTTTTTCGGTATTGGTAAATTTACCTGTGGCGGCTGAAAGGAGTGGTTTCAATTACAACGATGAGGTGGCGGTAAAAAACCAGTTTGAGAGGGTGAAAAAAATCGTGGAGGAAAATAAAAATCACCCGGCTGTCCTGATGTGGGCCATTGGCAATGAACTGGACCATATTCCGGGCGATTTGGATTATAACCTGAAAATGTGGGATGCCGTGAACGAAATTGCAGGAATGATAAAAGAGATTGACCCCAATCATCCGGTGCTGACTGTGGTTGGTTACGGCAAGCTGGAAAAGATAAAAGACATTAAGGAACGCTGCCCAAACCTGGATTTGCTGGGAATCAATGCCTATGCTGCCGTTCTTAAGGTTCCCGAATGGTTGAAAGAATATGGCTGGGATAAACCTTATGCAGTAACGGAATGGGGACCATCGGGCTGGTGGGAAGTGCCGCGAACCAAAACGGGCGTGGTGATTGAGGAAACGAGCACTGAAAAAGCAAGCGTTTACAGGGAGCGATACGAAAAGGTTATACTGGGCGATCCGCTGTGTATAGGTTCGTATGTTTTTTTGTGGACCAGCAATCGGCAGGAACGTACCCACACCTGGTTCAACATGTTTCACAACAATCTGAAAACCGAAATAGTGGAAACCATGCAGTATATGTGGACCGGCAACTGGCCCAAAAACCGGGCGCCCAGAATTGACGCCCTGAAAATTAATCGCATGGAAGCCATTGACAATATTGAACTGGAACCAGGAAGTATCAACACGGCACTTGTTCAGGTAACTGATCCAGAAAACGATGAATTGCGCTTTGAATGGGAACTGCTTCCCGAACCCACTGAATTTGGCGCTTATGCCGGGCAGGGAGAAAAGAAACCACAGCCCGTAGAAGGATTTATTCAGGCTACTCAAAAAAACGCCATTCAATTTAAAGTTCCGGAAGAAAATGAAAAGAACTATCGCCTGTTCGTTTATATTTATGATGGACAAGGAAATATTGGAGTGGCCAATATTCCGTTTTATGTGAATTAGAAATTAAAATATTATGCCACGTCTATCAAAAGAATTCAAGCAAACTATTCAGGAAATCCCCGAAAAAGAGTTGCAGGAGTTGATTGTAAAAGCAGCTTCAAAAAATCAGGAAATTTATGACTGGATAAACATTCACTATGTAGATAAACAAGAGGCAAAAAAACAGCTTTTTAAAGAAACCAAAGATAAAGCGTTAGGGGAGGTTTACGGTTATCGCGATCAAAGAATAATACAAAAAAGCCTTGCAAAGGCAATAGGGAACGCAGTGAAACACATTAATTATTATG